>JADHNX010000093.1 GCA_016779365.1 Planctomycetaceae bacterium | reverse complement strand
TCATCGCTTTGCTGGGGATGAACGACGGACTGTTTCCGCGCGGCGATCACTCCGTTGGTTTTGACCTGATGAGGTTTAAGAGCGTCCTCGGCGACAACCGACCGCGCGACGAAGATCGTCATCTGTTTCTGGAAGCGATTCTTGCGGCGAGCGACCGCCTGATCATCACGTGTCAGGGTCAGGACGTTCGGGATCAGCGACCGAGGCCACCGTCGGTGCCGGTTCAGGAACTGCTCGACGTTCTTGAGCAAACCGACGACGAGGAAGAGATTCGGGACACTCTTTTTATTCGGCATCCGCTCCAGGCATTTTCTCCGCAGTATTTCAACGGGGATGGGAATGTTCCTGCCAGCTTCGATGCGGCGTCGCTGCTGGCCGCTCGACGCCTGCAGGAACAATCGGAACAGGCCGCCGTCTTTGCTGAGGCCCCGCTAGCCGCGATCGTGCCATCGAATGATGGGTCGCCAGAAGCGATCGATGAAGACGAAACGGTGACCATCGGCGAGTTTCGAACACTGCTTGAAAAGCCCTGGCGACTGTTTTTGCGGCGAGTTGGTGTCGGCGATATTTCTGTCGCCGAAGAAGGGCAGGATCGAGAACCGCTTGTTCTGAACCGACTGGAAAGCTGGCAGGTCGGGGACGTCTGGCTCAGACAAATGCAGGCTGGCATTTCAGAGGATGTCATCGCTCAGCAGTTAATCAGAACGGGAAGCATCCCGGCGGGCAGCGCTGGTGAATCTGTCGTTCGGTCGCTCAGGCAGGACGCCGCTCGAATTATCTCTGCAATGCAGAAGGCAAAGCTGGTGACAAACGCCGGAGCACTGCCGATCAATCTGCCGATCGCCGACGTTGTGTTGACGGGCGAAGTCAGCGACTGGACTGGCGAGGCCATTCATCGCGGCATGTTTTCAAAAGTGAAACCCAAATACGCAGCCAGACTGTGGATTGATCATCTGGTAGCGACGGCCAGCTGCAACCAGATTCTCGAACCCGCCGTGCTGGTCGACCGCGAGGGCAGGCAGGTAATGCTCGGTAAAATCCAGCCGGACCAGGCGTTCGCTCATCTGGAAATGCTGGTCGGCATCTGGCGGGCAGCCCGCTGTTTCCCGCTGCCGTTCTTTATCGATGAGAAGGTCTTGAGGCCGGTCTATGAGCAGCAAGTCGACTTCGACGATCCACAATCGATGAAGATGTACGTCGCTGCCGCTCGCAACGCTTTTATACGGCCACCGTACAATCAGGACAGTTCGGGAAAACGCCAGCCGGCACCAGCGGACGAGCCGGATGCTCGCGCTGCGTTCGCGGGTCAGCAGCCATTCGAAATGCGATGCGACGTTGTGCCATCGCTGGCCGAACAAGGTCAGCGAAACCTTTTTGCCTGGTTGGCTGAATCGATCGCCGTGCCACTAACCGAGCAGCTTGAAAACTTTCCCGGCTGGAAGCGATTCTCGTAGCGTGCGCACTGCCCACCAATTGGTCCACGCTTGATCTGCAACTGACTGGTGGACGGTGCCACCTTACTGCAAACCTGGCAGCAGATAGTTGTACGTCACGATGAAGTGGCAGGCGCAACCGGCGGTCACCAGAAGGTGCCAGACGCAGTGGAAGTAAGGCACTCTGGTGTCGTTACACAGGAAGTAGGTGCCGCTTAGCAGGCACGCAGCTCCGGCGGCGATCCAGGCGATCCCTGCGGGAGGGAACCAGGCCACCATCACCGGTGTGGCGAGAATCGGCATGCAACCAATGATCACGTAAAACCAGACGGGAACCATTTTGACGCCTGTCACAAACAGCTTCAGAAAGATGCCGGTGAAGGACAGGATCCACATTGTGATCGGAATCAGAAACCAGTTACCGGTGTTGCAGACGGTGAGGCCGACGGGTGTGAACGCTCCCGAAATCAGCAGAAAAATCGAGACCTGATCGAGTGTGCGAAAGCTGTGTTTCCACTTGCCGCTGAGAAAGCTGTGCGACAGCGTCGAGGTCAGGTAGACCAATGTCAGCGTGATGGCGTAAACGATGCAGGAAGCCGTGACGACGGAATCACCCATCGCGACTGCCTCGCGAATCAGAAATGCCGATCCGGCAATGGAAAGAGCGGTCGCGAACGCATGCGTGATCTGATTAGCTCGTTCTTCATTGACCAGACGAGCTTTGCGCGTATTGAGAGGAGCGTGAGACCAGAGCAGGCCACTCATAAAACGACGTCCTTGTCGATGCCGGACGAATGAACTCAAACGTCGCGGCGTTGGTGTGTGATACCGTGTTGAAATTCTGAAACCGGGAACGCGATCCGTCGCCGGCTTATTCGGCATCACATCGTTTCGCTCGTCTCCGCATCCGAAGCCGATCCAGGTCGCTCTTCGGACAAAAAGACAGATAACAGATCCGGCGAAATGCCGGAACACGTGATTCGATCAGCAAGACTTACTGATGAATGATCAGGCCGCTTTGCGGAGCTGATCCAGAGCGTCGAGCGTTGCTCGTGCTTCTTCGAAACTACCCAGACTTTCGACGAACGCCATCAGAGTTTCGAGATCCTGGTCATCGTACTGTTCGAGCAGTTCGGCAATTCTTTCTTCGTCCATGGCAGCACTTCCTTCGCTATCGTCATCGGGCAGAACCAGAGCGCTGGGCTGTTTCCGGGCAGCGCTCAGCACACTCATCGGCACCTCAGGGGCTGCCCCTTAAGGTTTTGACGCCTGTAGCGGTTGGGTCGCCGGACTGAGTTTCTCACTGCCCGCAGGGTCAACCACGACGGCCAAAGACGCACCCACTCCCTTATCAAGCCTGCGGTTCGGGAAGGTACGAGTTTTCATGCAGGCTGGAACAAGCTCCACCCTTAATGCAGCCGTTCAGACCCTGGCGTCGGTTCCGAAGTGCTGACGGAGCTTCTGAATCGCCTTGTATTTTTCGTCACTGATGCGGGCGGGGCTGAGTTTCAGCGATTCGGCGATGGCAGAAATTGATTCTCCGTCGGACCAGCGAGCCACGATTTCCCGCTGAGTCGGGCTGAGGCGGGAATTCTCACCGTTCAGCACGTTTTTGATCTGAGCTAATGATTCCATTTTCGCTGGCCACGGGTCGTGGTTTTCTGACTGACTTTCCGCAAATTCCAGCGACGAATACCTCTTTTCACGGCGAGATCGTTGTGAAGTTGCCCAGATCGCTCGGTTCAGTTCGCGACGTTCGGGTGATTCTGCATCCTCGATCGCGACGAGCAGCCGATCACGATCGACTCGTTCCAGCAGCCGGGCGAAAACCTGCTGTGTGCAGTCGGACCATTCCTGGTGACTGATTCCAGCGTTCTGCCAGCTTTTCGAACAGTACGCACGAATTTTCTTCAGGATGACGGATTCTGAAATCTGGCTGACAACAGCAGTCGCGGCGGCGGCCATTCCTGTTGCGGCCTGAGCAGACGATGGCTCGGCTGCCGAAGTGGCAACGACCAAGGCACAGGCTGCCAGAGAGAGGCGAATGGCCGACCTTGTATCGACGGTGTCTTTAGCTGTTTTTCCGGAGTCAGCGTGTGTCGCCATGAGCAGTGCCCTTTGTCGAGAAACCTTGGTCACGTCTGGAGTTACAACGACTCGTAACAGATTTTCGTTTTGCCAGGAAGATGTCCCGGCGTCTCGATAGACGGCCCAACGGTCGAATCTCGCAATGACTTCAGGAAAAAACGTGCCGATCGAGTGGGAATCAGCAGTTGGCCGACTCAAGCCGGCTCGACAGCGTTTTGATCATCATCGTCATCCGCCGCCCAGGACCATCGGATATTGTCGGGCAGAACGGGCGGCTTGACGTCGTCGTCGCTGTTCCAGCGCGCCGCCCAGACGCCCCACGGAAGCGGCGTCTGGCCAAACAGCAGACTTTCGGACGTCAACGTTGGCAGCAGAAAGTTTCGTGCGACTGCACGAGGGTACGGTCGAATTACCTGGTGATGCCAAAGGTTGTATACAGCTTCTTCGGTGTACTTGCCGTCCGGCCAGACAACCAGGCCCTCTTCCATCACGTCATACGGAATCCGACGAGGAGCAAAGCTCGCGGCGATCTGCTCACGAACCATGTCGACGCCAGCCAGCTTATAGAAACCGATCAAGGCAGCCAGCAGAATGTCGCGCTGTGCTTCGTCCAGCTTGCTGACCCAGCCCGTTTGAAGAGTGTTTGCAACGAGCCACCCGGACTGCTCCTCGAAAACCATCATCAGTGTCTGGTTCAACACACTCGGACAGGCCAGCTCGATGCGAATGTTGTTTGAGGCGAGCCGGATTCTGGCGACTGAAATTCCGTCGACGTTCCAGCCGGGCGCTTCTTTGAGCAGTTGCAGAAATTCGCGGACGACGAAATGTTCGACCGCGACGTGCACGTGGTGAAGCTGATCGAGGTACTTGCTGCGTGCGAGACTGTGCTGGTCTGGTGAGCGTCGGCGATCGATGCGGCGGAGTCGGAGAAACAGTTTGGGCAGTGTCCCCGAGTGGAAACCGGGTTTCATCAGGCGGATAAATGTTTCACCGTGGCTGCCGACCAGCACAGGTTTCAAATTCTGGCTGCGGTTGGCCTTGTAGAGCTGCCAGTTCGATTTGAGTTCCCAGGCCATGAAACCAAAGACGCCCGGAATCAGAAACACCGTATTGATCGCAACGGTGTCGGAATACTCGCCAAACAGTGGCTGCAACAACCGGCTGAGCAGGCCGCCTGGCAGCCCCAGCGGCAGGATGATCTTGTGCGAAACCGTGACTACTGGAAAGTGCTTGATCGGGTTGATCTGAGGCTCGATCAGCAGGTTGACGCAAAACCGTGCGAAGAACGTGAAGGCGGCCCAGAAAACTCCCAGCAGCGCCTTCGTGCCGAGCGACAGCGTCGTTTCACCACTCTTGAATCGCAGCCACTCGTCGACGGCGTAGAGAACTCGGTCGAAGCCTTCGAGCAGACGCTTGAAGAAGTCCATCACCAGGTCAAACAACGCGACCAGAATGTGAACACGAATCCGATTCCAGGTGGAATGCAGCCACTCCGCGCTCAGCTCTTCGACGTCGCGACCCACTCGCGAGTTCAGGATCACGCTCATCGCACAAAGGACGATCCCCCAGTTGGTCCAGGGTTGCTCGGGGATGTTGCTGTAGAGCCTCGGCAGCGCCCAGCAAACGAGAGCCGTCGGGATCGATGGCCAGATCAGAAACTTCCGAATGAAGTACATCGCGGAACTTTTGAGAATTCGACGCACGACGGACAGCCGAAGGAATCGAGCTGGCCATTCGTAAAACGCTCGCCGCAGCCCGCTGAAAATATAGGCGCAGGTTCTCTTGAGAAATTGCCGGAAAGGCGCGACGTGGATCGTCAGCAGCAGCAATGTGCCGAGTGCAAAAACGATTGCCGGCATGTTCTGCTTGACGGCCAGAATGACCGGAGACACCGGCCCCTGAATCGTCGTTGCGATGCCGGTTGCCGCATCGATGACCTCTTCCGATTCCGGCGGATCGAATAATTCGATGATGTGGACGACCGCTTCGAAGGCGAGATACGCAACGCCGTAAGGGATAAAAATAAACCGTGTCGAGAATCGTCCGAAGATCGTTCCGAAACTGACCGCACTGAGTCTCTGCAGCCAGCGAAGATAAACATCACCTCGCTGATAGACGCCGTCCAGAACTCGACTCAGTTGCCGGTCCGCCTGAAGTAGCTTGTCACCGAGAAAGAATTCTTTCGGGCCGGAAAGGTCACTGAGTTTCAGATTGCTGCGCGAAATGGCATCGCGAAGATCGCCCATCGTCAGGAAGCCGCGATTGGCCACGCCGTCGAGCAGTTCTTCCACCATCTTCCCGAAAGCGATTCGCTCGGGCACGTTCTGCGGTGTCAGATCGACTTCTTCCAGCGTCGATTCAACCAGCGGTCGCAGACGAGTTCTCATCTGATGTTCGGACGAGTGTGCCGCCTCGTGCAGAAGCCGGGAAAGGCGACGACGTTCCTGGCCGGTCAAACGCGATGTGACCAGTCGTCGAGTCGCGCTGCGGAGGTGTTTGGACATCAGAACTTCGCGCTGATTCGGAAGTTCGCGCTTGATGGGTCGCCGACCAAACGACGTGGCGTATCCCAGCAGGTCGACGGTGTAGATGTCTTTTTCGTGGTCGACGCAGACTTTCTGCAGGTCGTAAAGCAGCCGCTTGTCAGGATTCCAGAATCCCTGGCCGGCCTGCAGCAGTAACCCGACCAGCGACTCGTACCAGCTTCGCGCGGCTGCCTGATCGAAGTTCAGCGCGTCCTGAAGTCGGCGGACCAATCGTTGAAGATCCGTCAACGCACCGCTGACCGCTTCGCTGACCAGTTCCGGAGTCGCGTACTTTGCCGCGTGCATCTGATGCAGCGCGGCCGCGACGGCGTTTCCGCGTGCGAAAGCTTTGTCTGCTCGCCGAATCAACCGACCGAACGTCGCCAGATTCGGGCGACGGGCCGGTTCGATTTTCGGCATCACCGCATCGAGCAACGCTGGAAACTTCGCTTCGTCCGTTTCGACCGACGGCTGGACGCGGGAGACCAGCGCGACGCCGCGACCGGTCAGCGATTCCAGTTCTTCGTCAGTTTCGTCTTCGACCTCGTCGCGATTTGGAATCTCGGGATCAGGACTGCCATCAAGCCGCGTTGAATGAAACAGCTCGTCGATTTCCACATCCTGCTTCAGCAGGCGATCGACCGCTTTGAAATCCGTGAACGACGGAAAGTACGAACCCAGACAATGCGGAGCAAAATACTTGAACTCGCAGTAGACGGCCGCAAATTCAACGAACGCGTGTGCTGTCGAGCTGTCGGTCGGGATGAAATTTTCCCGTTTCAACATCGAGTAGATTTCATCGAATTCGACCTGCCCGATCTGGTCAATCCGTTGCCGAAAACCAGCGACCGTCAGTTCTCCATCATTCTGCAACTGGTCGAACGCATCGTGAATCTTCGCGTGAAACAGCAATCGCCAAACCCGAAGTTTGAGCTGCCCAAGACTCATTGACTCCAATTGTTTTTCGTCGGGCCGCGCAAGCAGAATGGCTCGATCAGGTAGCTCAGCGTTGGCCTCCAGGCCAAGTTCGTCCCAGTCGACAAGTCGAATGACCGTGTTACGGGCGACGATCCGACTCTTGCGGTGAGGCACCTGGACGGTCAGCGCCGGGAGATCCCATTCCTGCTTAATAACTCGCCGCAACACGCGAGGCTGCACCAGGAATGCCGCTGGCTCGACTTCCCGCAACGCGCGAATCGCCTGCTCCAGCATTGCGGCGACCGGACCACTTGTTTCCTGGTGATCAGTGGCGGCATCAGATTCCGGTTGTGGGTCAGACATTTGACGAACAGCTTTAAGTTAACGATTACGCAGGCCGCGAATTTTGTTCGAAACATGTCGCGAGGCCACTGCTACTTCTTCGGTTGCCAGTTGATCCGCACGCCAATTTCTTTCAACTGGGCGATCTGCTTGTCACGCAGAGCAGCGTCGATCGGATTGCCGTCCGGATAAAGCTTCCAGTAAGGAGCGAACCGCCGTTCGCCAGTGGCGTCCTTCTTCGCCATTTCGATCAGTGGCGAAAAATCCTTGATCTGATTGTTCTGCAGAAACGTGAACCGCAGATCGGTCAGGCTCGACAACGGAGCAACGTCGGCAATCTGATTATCTCGCAGATCCAGATTTGCCAGCCATTTCAGGCCGGCCAGTGGCTTAACGTCTTTGACCTTATTCTCTCCCAGATAAAGCGAAGACAGCTTCGTCAGATTCTTCAACGGTTCGACGGACTCAACGGAATTTCGCGACAGGTACAACGCCGAAAGTTTCTTCAGCTCGGCCAGCGGCTTCAGATCGACGACCTTGTTGTCTTCAAGCTGGACGTATTGAAGTTTGGCGAGCTTCTCCAGCGGCTTCAGATCGACGACCGCATTTTTCGAAACATCGAGCGACTGGATATTCGTCAGGCCAGCAATGGGTGACAGATCGACGATCTCGTTTCCGGCAAAATCGATCAGCACCAGGTTCGAGCATTTTTCGAGACCTTTTAGGTTCGTGATCCCTTTGCCTCGCGCGGTGACCTGGTAAACGTTCTGGAGGTCCTCTTCTTTGATCTCATCCTTGCCCTGACGACGCAGCACCTTCTTGATGGCTGCTTCCAGATTTTCGTCAGGAATGATGTCGCCAGCGATGACCGAATGTGCTGACAGAAGTTGCGCTGCGAGAAGAATCGCGACAGTGATTGAACGTCGAATGGTGCGAGTCGTCATTGGCGAGTTCCTTGTAGTACTTCCAGTTGGCTGTCCTTCAGAAACTTGACCGAACCAACTTCCCGGATTGTGTCGTAGAATTTTTCTAACCACAGAGGCTCTGAGGAAAAGTCTCCAGAATCAACTCTGGGCCTCTGTGGTTAATTTTTCATTGTCAATTCGGGAAGTTGTTCTGAACACGTTCTTAAACTGCTTCGTCCACGACCGGATTGGTCAACGCTCCGATCTGGTCAATTTCGATGGTGACCGAGTCGCCATTTTTCAGCAGCACTGGCGGCTTGCGAGCCGCTCCGACTCCGTGCGGCGTTCCCGTGAAGATCGCCGTTCCCGGAGCGAGGATCGTGCTTCCGCTGAGAAATTCGATCAGCGTCGGAACGTCGAAGATCATGTCGTCGGTGTTCCAGTCCTGCATCGTCTCGCCGTTGAGGATCGTCCGAATGCCCAGCGAGTTGGGATTGGGAATTTCGTCAGCCGTCACCAGGCACGGACCCATCGGCGCGAAGGTCGCAAACGTCTTGCCCCGGCACCACTGACTGCCGCCCTTCTTAAGCTGCCAGTCTCGCGCGCTGACGTCGTTGCCGCAGGTGTAACCCAGGACATAATCCAGAGCGTTCTCTTTGGAGACGTTGTGACATTCTCTGCCGATGATCACGACCAGTTCGCATTCATAGTCGACGGCGTCGCTGCGAAGCTGTCGCGGCAGCACGATCGGATCGCCGGGATTCTGAATCGCCGAACTCGTCTTCATAAAGAGGACGGGGTATTCGGGGATGTCGTTCTTTCCCTCAGCCGCGTGCCGACGATAGTTCAGACCGATACAGAGAATGTCTGCCGGAGTCGTCGGGGCGAGCAACTTGCTGACCGTGGCTGCGGTCCCCGTGTCGCTGAACTCACCGAATATGTCGCCTTCGATAAGCGTAGTTGAGCCATCCGCGTGCTGACTGCCGAACTGAACATTGCCGGATTCGTTCAGAAATCTGACGAGCTTCATGATGCATGCCTTGTGGTGTGAAGTGGCTGGTTGGTCTCGAATTGTAGTTTTTATCGGAACCAGCTTCGTCTTCCCACGGTCCAACGACTTTGCAGGGCGGATTCAGGATTCGTCCTTTTCGCTTAATGCTGTTGAAGATGTCGAAATTCGAAGTTACTTTTCCGGCCGCCGACTGAAAACATTCGAATACAAGAACGGCCGCCTGTCCCTGGAGAATGACCATGCGTCACACATTCTCAACGCTCACCGTTCTTTGTGTTCTTGCAACCTGCTCTGCCGTTTCCGCGCAATCGCGAGTCTGGCGAGACGTTTACGGTAACGTGAGCACCGGAACTTTTCAGAGATTCACCAAAGACAAAAAAGGCGACGCCGGAAACGATCGCGTCGTTGTCCGAGCTGCGGGACGAATTGTCGGCTTGAAATTCTGGGAGCTGATGCCGGACAGCCAGCAGTTTGTCATTGATCAACTGAGAGGCGACTCCGAAGGCGATCACCTTGAGATCACAGACGTGCCGCATGACTGGACCAGCCGCTCGGGAGTCAAAGGCACTGGCCAGTTTCTCAAAGTTGAAAAGAACGGAAAGATCGCGGTCGTCATTGCGTCCGAGAAGAAACTGTTCGAGTTCGGTGAGTTTTGCGACGAGGATCAGGACTACATCCGCTCGGTCCTCGCGCGAAGCGGCAAAGAAGATCTCGTCCCTGCGAAGCCTGAGGCTCCCGACTCACCAACGAACACGGCGCCCACTTCGACGCCAGGCACACCGTTCACCCCGCCAGGATTTCCGACGCCACCAGCAATTCCGAGCATTCCCGGTCAACCAAACTTTCCGTCGTCGCCTCCGCCGGGATTTGGATCGCCAAACTCGTCGATACCGAATTCGTCCGGTCCGTCGAGCAGCTCGATTGGAAGCGGAGGATCGTTCACAACGACCACTCCTCCGTCAACCAGCCATCCGACTTCGTCGTTTCCAACTTCGTCGTTTCCTGATGCAACCTCAAACATGCCTGGCCATTCGGCTCCTGACACGAGCCGCTTCGAGCCGCCGCAAGTTCAAGCTTCTGACATCCTGGTGCCGACCTTTGAAGAAGTTTACTCATGCAGTAGTTGCGGAAAAGATGTCTCCAAGGTGGCCACAAGATGCCCGCATTGCCAGGTTCGATTTGACTATGTCGAAGACGAGTTTGGCAACAAGACTAATATCTCCGGCAGCGGCTCTTCCGGCTTCAGCGGTCGAAACCTCCGTGGTATTGTCAAAATTGGAGCGTTCATCGTGATCGGCATCGGTGGCTTCCTCATCAAGATTTTCACTGGTCGCTCATGAAATCTGCCTTTCCAGTTTCCGGACGTATTCGCAATCGCTGGTCCGGGTTCAAAGTCCAGTCTGCCGACTGCTGCCCTTTGTTCGGTCGGCTCGTCGTTGCCATGCTGATACTGCTGCTGGTGAGTGTTCCGGCAAAGGCAGATGAAACGTTTGCCAGCTTCGATTGGCGAATTGGGGACTTCCTCAAGGAACACAAAGTTCCTGGAGTCTCGATTGCTGTCACAAATCGAGGCCGGGTTGTCTTTGCCAAAGGGTACGGAGTCTCGGATGTCGCTACCGAGGAACCTGTGCGGCTCGAAAGCCTGTTTCGCATCGCCAGTATTTCGAAACCGATTACCGCCGTCGCAATTCTGCAGTTGATCGAGCAGAAGAAACTGGATCTTGACGACAAGGTGTTCGCGGTGCTCGACGACAAAGTCGACATCAAATCCGCCGGTGATAAGTTCGAAACACGGCTTCGCGA
>JADHNX010000092.1 GCA_016779365.1 Planctomycetaceae bacterium | reverse complement strand
GCGAAATGCGACCGTACTGGCCATCGTGAATCATCGGCTGCTTGAGTGTGAGATTTTTCGAATCCAGCTCCGGCGAATCCAGTTGCCAGGCAGTGCCGCCTCGAAACGACCCGCCGGCATAGTAGGGCGACTTGTGAGTGAACCGCCGCTGCTCAGCGTCCCACGTTGCAAGATTGCAGAAAATCAAAATCGTTTCCCTGCTCGCATCGATACCGGCCTGCTCAAGCGTCGGCAGACATTCATTGCGAATCTCGTTGCCCGACTGCACGGCGTAGTGACTGGTATCGCGCTTCCCCCGAACCGTATGCAGAACAAGCTGCTTCTGATCGTCGTACTTGAGATTAAAGCTTCGACCGCCAAACCCGAATCGATCCATCTCGCGAGCGTAGAACCGCTGGATGTGCTCCATCATGCGAGTCAGTCGTGGCTGGTAGTCCGTCGGCAACTCACGGTCGGAAGGCGTCCAGCAAACGATGTGCAGAAATCGGTCGACCTGTTCCGGCTGGTCGTTGTGCCATCCATCGAGAATCTTCCTTGCCGCTTTCACCTGGTCAGGTTCGCTGACTGGCTCTGCCGACGAAACCTGCCGAAGACCGATGACGAGGATGAGTAGAAACACAGTTTGAACCAGCAGTCTCATCACCGTTTGCTCCGCAGGGTACGTTTGACACACTCTCTTTTGACATGATGTCGGGAGTGTCGATTCACTCCCTGAAAGCTTCGACACGCACGGCGAAGATCGGTGGCACGACCACAAATTCGTCACCAGAACAAGTTATTTCTTCGTCTTCTCTCGTTTCTTCTTCACATCGGCTTTTGCGATGCCCAGGTACTGCTTCATCCTGTCGACGTAGCCTCCGTGGCTGAACTTGCAGGCTTTCATCGCGTCGACGTAAGGCTCGGTGCCGTCGCCGATCCAGTCGATGATGTTGAAGATTTTCAGCGATGCGTACGAGCTGTTGCTCAGCAGGTCGTTCCAGCATTCCTGCGCGGCGGTTTTGTCGCCGGCTCGGTACAGAATCCAGGCCGCCATTGCCCGGACGTGGTGAGACTCATCGCTGAGACTTCTTCGAACGAAGTTAGTGTCCAGACGAGTGGTTTTCTGAAGATTGAAACATCCGACAATCGCCCAGTACCGGACTCCCGAATCGGCGTGACTCAGGTCGCGATAAAATCCTGGCAGGTTGGCAGCGTCCAGCGACAACGCCTTTGCCGAGGCAAGCTGGTACGCCTTCAAGTCGTAGAGCGACGGGTCACGGACAAGATCGTAGATCGTCATTCCCGCGTCTTCTGACCGTTTGACGATTTCGCTTTCCGGCAGCAGCCCTGAATCGAAATTCCTGACCTGCCATTCGTCGAGAGCCTTGCTCAGCCTTGCGACTTCATCCGCGTATTTCGGATCGTCGACGAGGTTGTTGACGTTGTCCGGGTCGACGCTGGTGTCGTACAGCTCGTGCATGGGCTTGGTGCCGAAGAACCGGCCAGTGATGGCGTCCGTCTTGCCGGCGCGATGGTGAGCTTCCCAGGCCGTGGTCGCTTTCATCGTCCACAGATAGTTGAGGTGCTGTCCCCACGGCGCGTACGGCATGTAGTTTCTGATGTAGAGAAACTTCTGATCGCGAATCGCGCGAACGTTGTCGCACCGTTCGTCCATGCGGCCTCGGAAGCTGACGTGGTAATCCCGCTCTTCTTCATCAGGCCCGAGAAACGTCTTGCCTTGAAGATAGTCGGGCGTTTCCGCTCCGCAGATTTTCAGCCACGTCTTCGTCATATCGATAAAGCTGACGAGACGATTCACTTTGCTGCCAGGTTCCGCCGGTCGCAGATGCTTGAACTTTTCAGGGATGCGAATGATGAGCGGACAATGCGTTCCGCTGTTGAACAGAAACCGCTTGCTGCGAGCGATGACGCCGCCGTGGTCCGAGTTGTGAATGACGATTGTGTTCTCCGCGAGGCCGCTGCGTTCCAGTTCTTCCAGCGCGAGGCCGATGTCGGCATCCATCTTCTTCATCTGGTCGTGATAGTGAGCGTAGTTTTTGCGGATGTCTGGAATGTCCGGGTGATACTTCGCCAGCCGCACGTCATCCGGGCTGTGAGTCGTGTTGTTGACGTCGCCAAACGCTTTCGACTCATGAGACTTCGTATTGTTGATCACCATGAAAAACGGCTGCTGTTGTTTCAGAACCTTCCAGTCGGCCTTATTCGTGTCCCAGGCGTCTTTGTCGTCTCGGTCACCGATGTTGTAATCCGTCTTGGTGGCGTTGCCGACGTAGTATCCAACCTTCTTCAGCAGGTCCGGGTAGTAGCTGATTCTGTCATGCGGAATCGGATATCGACTGCGCATCGGATGAGTGCCCATCGACAACGCATGAATGCCGGTGATCCAGGTACTTCGAGACGGAGCACAAACCGGCGCGTTCGCGTAACAGTGCATGTACTGAAACCCTTCAGCAGCCAGCGCGTCGATATTCGGCGTGTCGGCATGAGGGTTTCCGTAACAGCCAACCCAGTTGACGTTGTTGTCTTCACAGGTCAGCCACAGAATATTCGGGCGATCTTCCGCCGACGCCGCAGCGGTCACCAGCAGAAACAGCATGGTCAGGATTCTCATAAATCGCTCTCTGTCGGAACATTTTCTTTTGGAAACTCTGAGTCATTCTCGTCGACGGTTTCAGGATGGTCACGATTGTAAGCTCCAAAGTTGCAACTTCCGAAGCATCAGGCCGAATGCCAAACCGGCGACAGACATTGTTCCCGGCGAGGTCTGATACAGACACAGCAACCAGCGGCCACGAACTGCTGCGGCTGCTCGCAACGTTCGAGCGGCATCCGCTGCCAGCAGACGCCAGAAGCAATGAACCTTTTGCAGTTTCAACGAACGAACTCAACGACCGAATGAAACAGCTTTCGAAAACGGTTCGTCGCTGCGGCTGAGCCCCTGCAGAACGTGGGCCAGCGTGAGAATGGCATCGCACGCCGGGAACGATTCACGGAACCAGTAGAGGTTGGACTGCCCACCAGCGAATGAAGCATTGGACTCGCGCATCGTTCGGCTGATCGAGCCAGCAGACGTTCCACCGTTCAGCAGTTCGTTTGGCGTGATCAGCGACTGCACACTTTCCATAGCCGCCGACTCGGCCACAACCGAGGCGTTGGGATGATCGATACGGCTCTGCCGAGCGAGCATTGCTGTCAGCCCAACCGGATCAACGTGTTGCCCTCGTTCATCGACGAACCAGCATCGCGCGCCGTCATCGTCGATCAGAATTCCCAGGTGAGCGTTGCGTTTCTTCACACGGCTGACGACGCGTTCCATCAGCGCTTCGTGTTTCAATGGCGCGTTGACTGCGGCGGTCGTTTCAATTTCCGATAATTCACAAGGCAACTTTGCAAACAGACGACGAAGCGTCTTTCTCGTGGGGCGTGGCCGAACCGCGCAGACAATCCGCAACGGGCGCAACGCATGAAAATGTTTCCACAGTCCGGCTTCGTACGGAATCGTTGCCTGAAACGCTCGCTGAAAGGCAGCGCTTCGAGTTGGCCTGGTCACTCCGGATTCGTAATTCTGCTGGACGTCTTCCAGCCCCTCGCCCAGCGACAACGGCAAGGCTCCTTCGCGGTACAGGTCCAGCCCCGCCCACGAAGCATCATGCCCAGCGCCGCTGACAAATATGCCACCGGCAACCTGCAGATGATCGACGGCAAACGCAAAGCACGGACGCGAAGCGAGACCGACGTCCGTCACCGGGCAACCCATCATTCTCAGCGCGTCGATGACTGCCGAAAGAATTGCCGGAGACGACGGTCGCTCGTCATAGCCAACCACGATTGATGGGCCACGCCGTGATGGCTGATGAGTCCACGTTCGGCCAGCTTTCGACACCGCATTCTGTCGACCAGTCAGTGGCACGTCCTGCCAGAGCAGGCTGGCAAACGCGGCCGCAATCTTTCCGGCAATAGCTGGCGTCAGATCGTTGAGAAAGACACCGCGTACTCCATCGCGCCGGAACAGAGGACGCTGACGACTGCGAACTTCGGTCTGATAGATTCTTTCGACGGTCTCTGGATTGAGCTGCCCGGTGTCGTGCCGATGCTGACATTGCCGACACGCCGGGTAGAAAGCCGCCAGTCGCGACAGATGGATCGCCCGCGAAATCGAATGCTCCTCGCCGGGGCATCGATACTCCGTCACGGTCGGTAACGACACGATGGGACCGGTCAGCACACTGGCAGGCTCGTCAGAATTGACGCCGCCAACGCCCTCGCGCGGAGTCGACAAGCGGGTGTCCGTTTTCGACTCGACAACCGGATCCGGTGCGTCCAGCGAGTTGCTCGAATAGATTTGGTCGTCGGCGTCCATGCCGCTAGCTTTCTGGCCGTGTGACTGGTTGATTCGCGTGCCGGTCGTTGAGACCATTCCCCTTCAGAAACCGCCGCGACCGAACTGCGAATCTTCCCGGAATTCAGATTGGTCGGTCAATCTCGATTCACCACAAAGGCCGATTCGGCCCGAAACATTGTAGAACCATGCACGCCACCGAGCTGCTCAAGTCCATCCCGGAAGCTCCCCCGCCCGTCATCGTGCTGGTTGGTGACGAACGTTCGTTGAAAACCGACGTCATCAACGCGTTGCTGCGCGTCGCGCTGCCGAACGAGGACGACGCGCCGACTCGCTATACCGGCAAAGACGTCGATATGAAAACGGTCCGCGACGAGCTTCTGACGGTCTCGATGTGGGGCGATCGGCGAGTCGTCGTGATCGACGATGCGTCTGATTTCGTGATGGCAAATCGGTCCTCACTCGAGAAGTACGCAGAGAAGCCCGGCAAAAAATCTGTCCTGATTCTTGATGTGAAAACGCTGGCTAAGAACACCCGTCTTTACAAAATCGTGAGCAAGAGCGGGCTCGTCGCGGAATGTTCCGAGTTGAAAGGCGCCGCTCTCGCCAAATGGGTGCAGGACGCCGCTCAACGAACGTACGAGAAAACAATCGATCGCGACGCCGTCCAACTGCTGATCGAACTGGCCGGTTCTGCACTCGGGCAGCTTGACCAGGAGCTGTCCAAACTGGCGTCCTACGTCGGCGACCTGCCATCGATTGATGCCACAGCCGTTCGCCGGCTGGTTGGAGGCTGGAAAGCCGAAACGACCTGGGCGATGACTGACGCAATCCGCGATGGACGACTGAACGATGCCATTACCGCTCTGGACAAGCTGCTCAACAGCGGCGAATCGCCACACCGCATTCTCGGGGGAATTGCGTACGTGTTTCGGAAAATGTCCGTCGCGACCGAACTGTCACGCACCGGCGTACAACTGAACGCGGCTCTGAAACAAGCCGGCGCCTTCCCCAACGAATTCGACCCGGCGACCCGTTATCTGAAACGGATCGGTCGTCCAAAAGCAGCGAAGATTGCAGCCTGGTTACTGGAGACCGAAACCGGATTGAAAGGCGGCAGCCGCATGCCCGAACGCAGCCAGATCGAATTACTGCTCGTGCGCCTGTCCGGAGCGGCGTGAGGGATGCAGGCGAACTACTCCGCTGGTTCTTCGAAGAACGGAAACAGCTTCTTCAATTCAGCCTTCGACGGCTGACGACCGTATTCGCAGACCTGATAAGCCTCGGCGTGTTTGACCGCTTTACCAGCTTCCTGGCCGTACCATTCGATCAAAGTGTCCCGGTAAAGATCGGCGATGCGGCCGTTTCTCCGACTCCACGATTCGCGAAGAATTTCTTTTCTGGCGACAGGATCAGCCGCCTTTCGCGTGATGAGCGTTTCTTCTGAACCAAGGGCTCCGCCTTCGTAGACCTGCGAAACCAGAGCGTCGACGGCGTTGACCTTCTCATCGAAAACATCGTCCAGCGAAATCGCAATGTCCGCCTCAAAGGGGTACGGCTTCTGAAAACGATCAGGGTAGTACATGAAGACGGGGTTCTTCGTCAGCGGTTTCGTGTCCGGAACGAAGAACGGAACCGCCACCATGAAGGCTGCATCCTGAACCAGGATTCCCGTGTAGCGATGGTCGGGGTGATAATCGTTCGGGCGGTGAGCAAGAACCAGGTCGGCGTTCCACTCGCGGATGAGACGCGCAATTGTGCGGCGGTTTTCGAGTGTCGGCATCAGCTCGCCATCGTGGATATCGAGCACTTCGACCGTCGTGCCCATTCGACGAGCTGCTTCCTGAACTTCTTTTGTTCGACGAATCGCCAGCGGCCCGCCGGCCATGTTCCAGTGACCGATGTCTCCATTAGTGACTGAAACAAGCTTGACGTGATGACCAAGCTTCGCCCACTTAATGGCCGAGCCGCCCATCTGAAACTCGGCGTCGTCAGGATGAGCACCGAAAGCGATGATGCGTAGTTTGCCGTCATCAGCCTGCTCGTCAGCGGGCGTCGACATCGTGAGTCCCAGGGTAAGACTGAGAGCAAGCAGAAACGTCGTTGCACGTGTCATCGTAATAGTCCTTCCAAAAGCAGATTCTGATCGGAGAATCGTAGGCAGTCAGGCCACCACTGAGAACGGAACGCGAAAACGCCGAGACCTCGCAAATGACGGCGAAGCCTCGGCGTTCTGAATTCAGACTTTCCGGACGACTACAACATCAATTCCCGTCAGCCGCTGCTGGTTTTTCAGAAGCAGGGTCAGTTTTCTCTGCGGACTTCTCCGGCTCTGGTGAAGGCTTGGCAGGTGTCGGTTCTTCTGTCGAAGCTTTCGGTTCAGCGGGAGTCGTTTCCGCTGGCTTTGCGGCATCTGGCTCTACCGTGTCCGGCTTAGCCGGTGCGGGCGTGGTTGCAGCAGGTTTCGTTGTCTCCGATTTTGCCGCGTCTTCGGATGGCGTCTTGTCATCCGTCGCTGGAGCTGCTGGTTTAGCGTCTTCCGGCTTAGCAGGTGCGGGCTTCGGTCCACCGGGCAGAGAGTTCAGGATGGACGCAGCAGGGTCACCGACCGGAGCTGCCGCATCCGTCTTATCGTCTCCCGCTTCGCCTTCTTCTTTTTCCTTCGCTTTTACAAGCTGAGCACGGCTGAGCCGCAGCTTGTCAAAGTCTTCTTCGGTGATGACGTAGTACCAGTCAGCAAATCGAGTGTTGAGTTCGTCAACTTTCTTCTTACCTTCTTCGACCTTGCCCTCACGGTCTTTAACGTCGGCCTCGTAATTCTTCTGGTCGGCACGGAACTTCTCAATCGCCCGCTGGTAAATGTCGCCCAGATTGGGCTCATCTTTTTTCTCTTCGGTAGCCGCGTCATCCTTCTTCTCAGCGTCTGCATTCGCATCGTCAGTTTTCACATCGTCGGGCTTTGCATCGTCAGTCGCCTCTTCTTTTTTCTCGGCAGGCTGTTCCGCCGGCTTCACGACGTTGCCTGCGTCGTCAACTTCGACTCCTTCCGGCACTTCTGGCTTGACCGGAGCAACCGGCGCCGGGCCAAGCAGGTCCTCGCTGAACGACGCTCGAACGATGAGATAACGGCTCTTCGTTTTCTTCTCGTCGCCCTTGTCGTCGTCTTCCTTTTTCTCGTCGTCCGTTTCTTCTGAGCCCGGAGGATTGGCTGGTTTCTGTTCATCCTTCGACTTCTCATCGTCAGCTTTAGCCGTCGTGCCGCCGATTTCGATTTCGTCGTCAGAGCCTTCAAATTCATTTCCGAAACTCATGTGAAATCGGACGCCGTCTTTCAACGACGCAACCAGCTCACCGGCCTTCGCATACAGCCGGAAATCGTTCTCTTCACGATTCTCATAAACCAGGAAGCCCTTCGAGTTCAGACTGCTCTGAACCATGTCGATGACCTGATTGACGACCTGCGGGTTCTGAGCCGCTGAAGGTGGAAGCGCAATTCCGAGGTCACCCTGAAGAATTGGCTTACCGGCCAGTTCAGGCTTGCGTCGCACTCCGGACAGCTTCAGGTTGTCCAGAACGTTGACCATCGCGGTCACGTCTTCCTTGTTGACTTCTTCTGTTCCTTCATTGAGCCCAGCCAGTGCCCAATCGTCGGTCGACTTCGCACGAGTCAACGATGCGTCCACAACTTCCGAGAAGCTACGACCATCAACTTTCGTCGACTTCGCTTCAAGTTTTGTCAGGTCATCGCGGTCCAGTTTCAACAGGTCGGCTTCGACCCAGTCTCGAAATTTCGTCGAAATGTCGACATCCAGTTCGGTGATGTAGGTTTCCTTTTCTTCCGGTTGACGAACGTAGTAGCGGTTCTCACCCTCGGGCAACTTTTTACCGATGATCAGATCGGCGACGGGAATCTCGCTCTCTTTCATCAGAGTCAAACGTTGACCGCGGCCTTTCAAAGTATCGGAATCTTCCCCCAGCGGATCGACGACACCGAAGCGTTCGTGATCAGCAGCCACACGGCTCGCGACAGCGCCGCGTTTGACGCCGATGAGGGATCGAGCGGTTTTCGCCAATCGTTCTTCTCCGTCGGCCGGGTAATTATGGTGCGAAGGAATTCGCCAGGTGCCATCCTTCTTCTGAACCGTGAAGACCCGAGCCGATGCCGTGTCTTCGTTATAAGCGACAACCCGGACCGCCGTTGCGGAGTTTGGATCTTTGAAATCCGCGAAGAACGGCTTACCGACGTTGGCGAAGTCGTCGATTGGCGTGGGTTTGGTCAACGAGCTGGTCAGCCCGGCAAGGCCAGCCATCACGGCGGCGGCAATGACAAATTTAAGAGTCTGACTGTTGGTATTCATAAGTCTCACCCGGTGAATTCAGGTTGAGGTTGATGGATTCAGAACGTCGGCGTTTTCGTGAGTTCTACTGGCGAGAAAGCCGGCGAACTTCTTCGATGTCTTTCTGCTCAGCCGTGAGTCGCAACCCAAGCACGAGCATTCCCAGCAGAATCGAGGGGATCGGCGGAAAAATTACGGCCCAGAACCGGAAATTGTTTTCCGTCTGCTTGATCTGCCGCTGTTCCCGAGCCTTCAGTTGCTCAAGTTTTTCCGCTTTTTCTCGATCGATGTTTGCTTTCTCAACGTCCAGTTCTCGCTGCTTCCGCTGAGTGGCGATTTCCATCCGCTGACGTTTTTCGATCAAGGTCAGCGTTTCGTCGGAGTCGATCTTCTCGATCTCTTTGTCGAGTTCTCCTGTCACTTTCTCAAGCGCTTCCTCAGCATCCTTCTCAGCTTTCTCACGTTCTTCCTGAGAAATCTTTCGGAACTTATCCGCTTCGCTCTGCACTTCTTTGAGTGTCCGATGCTGCGGTCGGCGTTTGCGAAGATCGACGTATGACGTATCACCCGCCAGGACGTCGACGCAGTTCAGAATGAACTTCACATTGTCGAGTTTCAAACCGTGCATGTCGCTTTGCACGACGTTGAACAGAGCATCTGAGACAATGTCAACATCGGCGACATAGATCACATTGACCTTGTGCTTCTCACCCTTCTCACCAGTGATACGAGCTGCCACGACGTCGGCTTCACCGGTCAGAGTTCGGCGAACTCGCGACGGATCCTTGGGTTGAATTCCAAAGAAGCTCGATCCCATCAGATCATTCCATCGGGAAGTTCCCGATCGGAGACCAATTCGAAGCAGCGGTTCGAATTTCAACTTGCTGTTTTCACGTGGACGAATCCGCCCCGAGTAGAGCATCAGCAATTCCTGCAGCCCGCTGGTAACATCGCTCTCGGTACTGATTGCTTCCGGGTTGCCATTCAAAGGCGTTATGAAGACATAGTCCGGCGGAAGATCAACGAACGTCGGATGCGGATTGGTTTGATCCCAGACGATGGCATCGTTCTGCCAGGAGATGTCCAAGGCATCGACAAGCGGACCAGCATTTCCATTGTCAGCTCGAGGCTCAGCCGGTTGCCCGCCGCCACCAAACATCCCGCCTCCACCCTGAGGTGGCTTCTGCTGACTGGGCGACATTCGAGGATCGACCAGAGGCAACGGGTCGTCCAGAGCGAGTACAGGTTTTCCTGACTTTACATAGTCGACGAAATTCGCCATCTGCGGGTCGGTCAGCGAAGAAGGCATCGCCGCAATCAGGACGTCAACTTCGTCCTCAATTTTTGAGTCCGGGCTGACTTCGACCACTTTGTACTGCTTCTTCAATTCACGCTGAATTCGCCATTCGGCAGAACTCCGCATGCTGGACATGTCGAAGCCGCCGTTCACTTTGGCATCTGTTCTAAGCATGCCAACGGTCAGACGTTCTTCCTGTGAAACCGTTCGTACCGAGCGAGTCAGTTCGTACTCGACTGAAGTCCCGATATCGAAGAACGGGACGATAACTTCGTCGTAGGCACCGCTGATGACAGCTCCCATGAAGACGTCGACTCGCTGGTATCGTCCGTCGACTTCTGACTGAACCGGAGTCGGCATGATCCCAAAGTGTTCGGCTTCTTCAGCGGCTTCGCTGAACGGGGTAACCTCGACAAAGCGAACTTCGATCTGGTTGCTCAAGCGGTCGTACTGGCGAAGCAGACCCTTCAAACGAGTCTGCTGCCCGACATAATCACGAGGAACGTCAGGGCTGATAAAAGCCTGAATCGTGACCTTGTTTTCGATCTTGCTGACCAGTTCATGAGTCGTGTCAGACAGTGTGTAGAGTTTTTCGCCGGTCATGTCGAAACGCAGGCCAAGCGCTTCGCTGGCGGTCGTGACGACCGAGTTACCGGCAAGCAAGGCAACGAGCAGGCAGACGATGCGTACCGCAAAGTGTCCGCCAACCGGCAGTCCCTGCTGATCGCTGACCCAGTGTCGCCGGCTGATAAAAACCGCGTTGAGGTACAGCGAGAAAATGATCAGCGAGAGGAAGTAGACGATCCCACTGAACGGGACGACGCCGATCGCAAACTCGTTCAGTCGTTCGCCGAGACTCATCTCACTGCAGAACGAGTTGAATAAATCGGTCATGGTGTCGCCCAACGTCGGATTCTCGATCGCTGAACGGCTGGTCGCGAGGTGTCCGATGAAAATTGGAACCGCACAGATGGCCGCTCCAAGAACGAACGCCACAGTCACGCTGCTTGTCAGCACTGATGCAAACATGCCGAGACTGATGAGTGTCGACCCGGCCAGCCAGTAGCCGAAGTACGTTGT
>JADHNX010000091.1 GCA_016779365.1 Planctomycetaceae bacterium | reverse complement strand
TACCTGAATTGAAATCGGGAAACTCGACTGCGGGGTTCCGTTGTCCGGCGGCGACGGCGACGATCACAAAAGTCGCAGAGGCTATGAGTCCTGTCGAAAGAACACTGCGGGAGCGATGCCGCGCGGCGTTGCGAAAGCCCAGTCGCGACGCTCCCGTGGCACCTCGTCCTCGAACTGCCGAGCGACGGTCGCCAGCCAGCCATGCCGAAAGCTGAAACATCGCGGACGTCAAGCTGACGATTCCGACAACAAAGAAGGCCACCATCGGCCAGGAAAGTCCGGAGAAGGCTTCCGTTGACGGGACGATCCTCAGGAGTCCGGCCGCCAGAATGACGAGAGAGAAGAGCGCCCCGATTCGAGCCCACTTGAATCGTCGTGCGGCGTGAGCAAGCTGATCGGCGTCGCTCATCGACGCGTCGGTGTCTCCGGCGAGGAGTTGTCGTGTGGAAATGTTTTGCAGACCTCGCAGCGCGAACCGCAGGGCGAGCCACGCAACAAGGATCGAGATAACGAATCCGGCAACGAGGCTGACCGGTTTGGCGAAGACAAAGAGAAACTGCGTTCCGATGGCGCCGCCCCACCAGTTCGGATCCTTCAGGGCGTAGATCATCAACCTGGCATATCCGACGGCGCAAACCGAGCCGATAACTCCCCCGAAACACGCAACGAGAAGCCCCTCCTTGAGAATGAGCTGGCTCACTCGGCGTCGGTCAAAGCCAACGGCCTGAAGCAGCCCGATGCTGGATGTCCGGCGTTCGACTCCCAGGCGAAACAGCAGACTGATCAGAATCATGGCTGAGGCGATGACGAAAAAACTGAAACCGACGAACAACCCGGTGAAGTCGGTCGTCCCGCTGGCCGCTTTGAGCCCGTCATACTTGACCGGTTGAAAAACCAGGCCCGTTTCCGACGGGGCCAACTGCTTAAGAAACGCCGTGATGAACTGCTCCGCTGACTCTTCAGGTTTCTCTGGAGTGTCGGCAGACTTCGGAGCGGCGACGCGGATTGAAGTGAGACTTCCGTAGCGACTTGTCCAGAGCGACTTCGCCAGCTCCAGAGAAACGAAGGCTTTGGGTAAGGCTCGGTACAGCTCCCAGTATTCGTCATCGCGATCGGTTGGTCGGTCAAGGTCCATCGGAAACGGTTGCTTCCAGCCGTTGAATGTTTTGGCATCGGTGATGCCTTTGACTTCCGGCGTGAGTCCTCGATCGCTGGCGGTGATAGACGTGGCGAGCGGAACAACGGCTTTGACTTTCAGTGTGAGAACTTCTTCCGGCAGCTCACCGTGCGAGCCAACCTGGTGATACCTGATCTGAATCGAATCACCCGGTGTGACGTTCAGGTCGGATGCCAGCCAGTCGTTGAGAATGATCTCGTCATTGTTCAGTGCGTCGACTTTGTCACCGGCAAGAAGGGGTCCGAAGGGCGAGGTTTCGACTTCTGACAAATCGACTCCGGCAATGATTGAATAGGCGGAAAACGCGTCCGGGTTCTCGACATTGCTCAGTTCGTTGACCAGATAAACCATGTTTCGAGCGATGGCCTGACCATGCTCGTCGGCGGCTTTCTGAGCGGCAGTTGCGAACGAGTCTTCAAGAATCATCTGCTCGCTTTCGAGGGCCAGGTATCCTCGCTCGTTCGTAACGACTCGCAGACTGAGATCTTCCAGCGAAAGCAGATCTCCAAGAGCGCTGGTCAGCTGGTCTGCGGCGCCGACTGCTTTCGGAGTTTCGGCCAACTCGGCAGAATTGAGAGAGGCGAAGAGAGCGTTGATTCGGGCCGGTTTGCCGTTCGGGAAGTCGCGAGATCGACGCACTTCTTCGAGGCCGACACTTTCCTGAAGATTCTCCAGCGAAACAAAAACGGTGAGCGGCAGCTGCTGACCAGGGCTGAGATCGAAACGTCCGGTTCCCGAAGTTTCAGGGAAGATCGCCTTGACCGTCAGAGGCACGCTTTGCGTATCCTGGTCCTCGATGCCGCCGAGCTGGCTTTCGCGCGGGATCGTGGCTGGCATCTCAACCCAAAGCGTCAGCTCGTCGCCAACCTTCGCATTGAGTTGCCGGGCGACGCGGTCACTCAGGATCAACTCGTCGCCGTCTGGCAGCGAGTCGTCGTCGAACTCGCTCATGTCTGCAAAGCGGTCGTTGATTCCGAATACCCGAATGCCACCCGCTCGATCAGTCACCGTCCCGTCGCTGGTTTCTCGGACGAGTGCTCCGTCCATGATCAGGGCGGGAGCGACGCTCTGGATTATTCCCTGAAGCTTCAGAGTCTCGTAGAGACTGTCCGCGGTTTCTTTGCGGATGAAACGCGGAGAATGGAGTGCAAGGTCGACTTTACCAAGCCGCGCGAGACTCATTTCCTTCAGGCTCTCGCGAACAGAATCGCCCACGATCAGAGCGCCGCTGATGACCGTCGTTCCGGCGACGACTCCCAGAAACACGGCAACGTGAATCCGCCAGTAGTGTATCAGGCTGCGCAGGATCAGCGTTGATGTCTTGATCATGGGCACGTCCAGGAGTGTCGTTGCTGAAGTTCGTCGATTCTGTACCTTACCGGCAAAGGCACCGCCAGCCATTTCGGAAGTTTCGAATGGTACGCGCAATCAGCCGTTTGAGAAGCGACACACACTCGACGAACACGGCACGCCGGCGTCAGGGATCAACCACCTGGGAGAACCGGTTGGTGTCTGGAGCGGCGTTTGTTGAAGGGAGTCGGTCACTTGGATCGAGCAGGTGGACGCCTCGAAGATCAGCAGCTCGACGGGTCTCAGTTCGCTGTCGGTTGTATCCGAGCGGTCGGCTGCCTGTGCTGGGGCCGATTGATTCGTCAGGAAACGGATCGTGATATTCGGCAGCCCGGTGTTCGGTCGCCGGATGTCGCGGCATCAGTTCCGGCATTTTCACGAACCGCGTGTCGAACAGGCAGCCCGATCCCCCGAAAACCAGAACCAGCATCAACGCTGTTCGTGTTACAGGGTTTGATCGTGTGGCCATGCGATTACTTACCGAGCGATAATTCGAAGTTCAAAACGCCGTTGTCAATCAGCCTGTGATTCCTGCGAGCCTGTTTCGCCCGACAAGGGATGTGCAAGTTGAACGTTGGACGGAGTATATTGCTGCCTCGCGATCGCCCCTAGACCGGTTTGGAGTGGCTGTTTTGACGGAAAATAATGACTTTGAACTGCCGCAGATGCCGCTCCGCCCGGTGGACGGACACAAGGGGACATTCGGCAGAACCTTGATCATCGCCGGAAGTCGCGGGATGAGCGGTGCGGCGTGTCTGGCCGGCATTTCCGCGTTGCGCGGGGGAGCGGGGCTGGTTTCTGTTGCATGCCCGGTTGGCATTCAGGCGATCGTCGCAGGCTACGAACCCGGCTACATGACGATCGGCCTGCCCGAAGGGGAAGGGGGGCAACTGTCAATCGCCACGCTCGACGAAGTTTCAAAGATCGTCGCTGGCAAGGATTCGGTCGGTGTCGGTCCGGGGCTTGGAACATCTGAGGATTTGACGGAAGTGGTTCGTCACCTGTTTTCAGGAGCCACGTGTCCACTGGTGCTGGATGCGGACGGGTTAAATGCTCTGGCCAGAAAATTTCAGGAAGGATTCTGGCAAGGAGCCGAGCATCCCGGACCGCGTGTTCTAACGCCACACTCTGGAGAATTCGCGCGGCTGACCGGCCTGTCGGTTTCTGATGTCGAAGCTCGCCGCGCAGATCTGGCCAGAGACTTCGCCGCAGCGAACAACGTTATTCTGGTGCTGAAAGGACCGGGGACGATCGTGACGGACGGCGAGCGGATTTCGGTCAACTCAACAGGCAATTCCGGGATGGCCACCGGCGGCTCGGGAGACGTTTTGACAGGTCTGACGACAGCCTTGCTTGCACGCGGTGGCGATCCATTCGAAACGACAAGGCTCGCCGTACACCTTCACGGTCTCGCTGGCGACATCGCCGCGGAGGCTTGTTCTCAGCCGGGAATGATCGCCTCGGACCTGCCTCAATTCTTGTGCGAGGCCTGGAAACTGATGCGTGCGGCAACTGAGTAAAAATGTGCACTTAGCAAGGTTGTGATAAGCGGATCGAAAAACATTCGCGGTGCGCCGACGCGGAGTACTTCGGAAAATTGAGCGGTTTCAGACCGATGAGGCAGCCCGTGCCCGCTCATCGGATGAACTGGTCGAGTAGCGAGACTGTCGAGCCAGAAATTTGTATTTATCAGTTTTGAATTTCGACGAGGATCTCTGACTCGACGTAGATCTGAAGCGATGAATTCGCGTAGTGTTTTTCGTCGCGAACAGGCTTTCGAATCATCGAGATGGTGACGGTCTGGTCTGCTGTTGGTTGCGACTGATTGTCGATTTTTAAAGGTGCAGAAATGTTCTTCGACCCAATGTACTTTGTGTTTCTCTCGCCCGCGCTTCTGCTGATGTTCTGGGCTCAGGCAAGAGTGAAGTCGAGCTACGGACGTGGCATGCAGGTTGACGCACGGCTCACCGGTGCCGCTGCCGCCCGCTACGTTCTCGATCGCGCAGGTCTGAACGACGTTGCTATCGAGGAGGCTCGTGGCTTTTTGAGCGATCATTACGATCCGTCTCACCGTGTGCTGCGGTTGAGCCACGAGGTTTATCACACTCGTACAGCAACTGCGGTTGGAATTGCCGCTCACGAAGCAGGACACGCCATTCAGCACGCTCGCGGGTACATGCCACTTGTCATCAGAAACGCTGCCGTTCCTGCGGCGCAGTTTGGCCCGACGCTGTTCTTTGTGCTGTTTATCGCCGGCGCGATCTTCAGTTCCCCGCCGCTGATGGTGCTTGGTCTGGCCGCCTTTGGAGGACTTGTTGTTTTTCAGGTCGTAAATCTGCCCGTCGAGTTTGACGCGAGCAATCGAGCGAAAGCGCTTCTGACGGAATACAACATCGTGGACGGTGAAGGAGCCTCTGCTGTTCGCAGCGTTCTGAACGCCGCTGGTTGGACATATGTCGCTGCGACGCTGCAGACGATTTTGCAGTTTCTGTACTACGCGTTGCAGATTCTTGGCGCCAGCCGCGACGACTGATGGCTTGTTGCGTCCTGGATGACTCGCAGACGGTTATTCAACAATCGCGTCGTGCGTAAGTCCGAGCAGTTTGTCAATCTGTTGGTCTGGATTGTCGAGTGGGACTGGCTCTGAGCTACCCGCGACGTTGCCGGCTCGGTCGATGTGAAACACGGCTTCTCTTGGCTGATCGGCGGCTACATCGAAACTCCCGGAACCCCATTCGCGATGAATTTTCCAGAGCGGAGCCGGGTCGGTGACCAGATGGAAGAACTGCGGAAAGTCAGCTTTCCGATTCTGCTGAGGCAACGCCGAACTGACTGCAATGACGTGATAATCCGCGGCTTCAAGCTCGGCAGAATGCGACTTGAGATGTTGCAGCGTTCTGTCCGCGTTGGCTCCGGCTTTGCCGTCAAAGAACACAACAAACAGGTTATGTCGCCCCTGGAAAGACTTCAGCCGCGTGATAGAGTTGTCCTTGTCCAGAGCCTCAATCGCCGGTGCCTGCATTCGAACGGTTGTTACAGTTGGCGTCGTCGGCAGCCGCTGGTGATCCTGCTGAAGTTTGTACCAGACCATGCCTCCGATAATCATCGCGGCCAGAGGCAACACGAGTATCCGCAATTTCATCGTCGTATCTTTCTGAAAGACCGAAGCAGCTACTCATTTTCGACGTTTACGTGCAGCTGTGCCTGAAGTTTCTTAAGAGCCCTCATCCAGAGCATTTGCGTCGCCGGTCGTGACCGCCCCATTCGTTCTGCGATTTCGTCGAATGGCAGCCGCTGAAGATTTCTCAGAACGATGACTTCCTGGTAGGCATCCGGAAGAGTGGCCAGTGCTTCTGAAATTTCGATTTCCTGCTCCCGGCGAACCATCACCTGACTGGGCGACTCGCCCCCTGACGACAATTCAGGAGCCGCTCGGAAATAAGTCGAGTCACTACCGTTGGAAATGGCGACTTCCAGATTGACTCGTCGTTTGGCTGCTCCAAAACGTCGGACAAAATCGGTCGCGTTGTGTTTGAGAATCTGTTTCAGCCAGGCGATCCACTCACCTTCCGTTTGTCCGCTGAAGTTGGGAAATCCCTGGTGGGCTTCCATCAGTGTCTGCTGAATGAGGTCTGACGAGTCAACTTTCGCCTGAATCCAGCTTTCAACATGAGAACGAGCCAGGAAACCAACGTACGCCCGGCATGATTCGAAGAGTTCATTCATAGCATCGCGGTCACCATCGCGAGCTCGCTGCAATAGCGAATCGAGGCCCTTACGCGATGGTTCTGACAAGATTATTCTCCAGCGTTGTTGATGGATGACGCGAACTTCGCGCAGCGGATCTGTAATTTGCCCGGCCACCGTGAATGTAGAATAGCACAACCAATATTCAAGCGGACATCGAGACCTGCTCGACCGTGGAACCTCGGCTCTTTGACTGAAGAATGGTGTTTGACTCAATGCAGATTACGTCGCGTGATGAGGCGATCGCCTGGCTTTACAGTCGGGTTGACTTCGAACGGATGTCGCCGTCGTTGACCGCGTCCGACTTCAAGCTCGACCGGATGCGAAATCTGCTGGAACATCTGGGGAACCCACAGAACAGCGTTCCTGTTGTGCATATCGCCGGAACAAAAGGGAAGGGGTCGACGGCGGCTTTCATTACGTCAATCCTGCGAAATTCGGGTTATCGTGTCGGGCTGTTTACGTCGCCGCACATTGAACGATTCGAAGAACGAATTCAGGTATCAGGCCTTCAGATTTCAGAAGACGGCATCGCCAGACTGGTAGACCGACTGGCCTGCGTTGCCCGCAAGATAGATGACGTCGGCGAGGGGTTGAGTCCCACATTTTTTGAGTTGACCACGGCACTTGCATGGCTCTGGTTTTGTGAGTGCAAGGTCGACATTGCGGTGTTGGAAGTCGGACTCGGAGGAAGGCTCGACTCGACAAACATCTGTAATCCCGAAGTTACGGTAATTACGACAATCAGCCGGGACCACACGCACATTCTGGGATCACGTCTGCGCGAGATAGCAACCGAGAAGGCAGGGATCATTAAGGACCGGATTCCTGTGGTCACCGGTGTAACGAACCCAGAACCATTGTCCGCGATTTCTGAGATTGCTGCAGCGCACGAGTCTCCGTTGACAGTTGTCGCTGCACCGTCAACACCGTTCGGCGGGCTGAACACAAACGAAGCTTTTCCGCCGAGCAGACATCAGCAGCACAACAGAGACGTCGCTACTGCTGTGGCCAATAGCTTGAAAGATCGAGGATGGCTGATTACGGATGCTGCAACCGAAGGCTTATCAGCCGAAGCCGCCTGTCCCGTACGAATTGAACGGCTACGTGAGAATCCGACAGTGATCATTGACGCTGCACACAACTGGATCTCTGCCGGAGCGCTGGTAGAAACAATTCAGAACTGGCCCGTTGGATGCCGGCGCGTACTGATCTTTGGGACGAGTCACGACAAGGATGTAGCTGGCTTATGCAGACGTCTCTTTCCGCATTTCGATGTGGTCATACTGACTCGCTATACATCGAGTCAGCGCGGCATTCCCGTTGATGAACTGGCCACTCTGGCAGATCGAGTATCGACTCGCTTAACGCATAAAGAAAAAGACCCGGCAGTCGCATGGCAGGCGGCTCTTCGAGTGTGCCCCGAAGATGGCCTGATCTGCGTTGCCGGGTCATTCTTTCTGGCCGCCGAGATTCGTGAAATTGCTAGAACGGGCAACTCGAACCCTGGTCAGTGAACGAAAACCTTTCAGTTGTCTGTGCCTGTTTGACCAACCGTCTCTTTGGCCAACCTGTGACTCAGTACCCAGAGCCTTCACCCATATAATTCATCATCTGCGCGTTTCGTTTTGTAGAGCTTCGGCGTTTCGGGTTCGAAGGTTTTCCGCTACCCATGCCAGGGTATCCTTCCATGCCGCTGCCCATTCCCGGATATCCTTCCATGCTGCCTGAGCCGGGATACCCTTCTCCCCCATACAATTCATCAATGCTGCCGGAACCAGGTGCTGCAGCGGCACGCTTAAGATGCGCCCAAAGCTCATCCTGCTGCTTCATTCGGTTTTTGGCGGATTCGTGGGCCGTTACGTTGCTCACCGTGTCGAGTTTGACCAGGTCACCGAAGCGATTGACCACAACTGCTTCCTGCAGGCTGTTTGGAAGTTTCCGAGTTGCCAGTTCAAGTTCAGGGTGCTCATTGGGGTCCAGCAGGCTGTTGCGGTTGTAGTCGACCAGGGTGTTCGGAGTAACGAAGTCAATCTGTTCTTCCATAAAGGTTCCAGCGGAAGGACGCAGCACCTCAGTGGTAACGCCGCCTACTGTTTCGGCTTCTGCTCCGCGTCGTCTGCTCTGGACTTCACGCGTCCAACTGGCAATCCGCTCGCCGCGATCGAGTCCTTCAAAGGGGCCGTGGACGTAGGTGCCGGTTTCGCTCATCCACTGATAAGCGTCCATGGACACGCCGCGTCGTTCATCAACTTTGGCCACATAAACTTCGTTCTCGTCTTCGATCAAAGCAGGTGTGCTGACTTCTGACCATGGCGTGAATCGATACTTGCCCTCACGGGACGCGAAGTCCTGAAGTTCACCGGGGTCACGATCGAAGTTTGGATTCAACAGCTTCAGCCGCACTCGATATCGGTAGGCGTTACCGGGGACCACGCTGAAATCAAGAAATCGAAACAGCATCAGCTCAGGAGTCGCAAAGACATCCATACGCCCCATCGCTCCATTACCGGGATACCCACTACCCGGATAACCGGATTGCCCTCCGGGATAGCCTGGCGATTCCGACATGTACTCAGGATCATTCTCCATCGCGAGTTCATTGTAGGATTCATTGTAGGCGCTCATGGCTGACGAGTTGCCCATCATGCTGCCACGCATACTGCGAGTGTTCAACTGGACTCTTTGGAATCCTCGCCCGCTGGCCTCTTTGATCTTCTTATCACGCTCGGCGGCTTTGAGCAGCGCTTTTGCCCGAGTTTCCTGTTCAAGCTGCTCTTTCTCACTCAGCAGTCTCTTGATCTGCGGATGAGACGCCAGAATTCCGTTTGGCCCGGCAGCCGTCGACCAGCTTCCGGTCACACGGAAAGGAAGCGGCATCGTAAAGACTGCATCACGGTACTGCTCATCGACGACATCGACGTCGAACTCGATTCTTTCCAGCAGCTTTACGGCAACGTCAATATCCACGTCTTCCCATTCGCTGGCCCAGGGATTGGCACCGGCGACGGCGGTTTGCCGTTGCAACTCGAAGTCCCAGAATCTGACCTGAGTGTAAGCCTCCTGAGCATTATCAAGCCGCAACGCTCGTTTGACTTTTTCGACCTGCTGCTTCATCCGGAAGATGCCTCGAATCGCCGCGAATCGAGTACCGCGAGCTTCCACATTTCTTGCCGGTCCGCCATAGCCAGGCATGCCTCCGCTGTATTCCCCGCCAGGATAGGCTTCCATCGCTTCGCCGCCGTAACTGGATGTTCCGTCGTAAGGACTGGTTCCAGTCTCGCTACCTGGGTATCCGGCAGTCGTACCGGGCCGAGGACCTGTAACACGGGGGCCTTCGACGCGAGGACCGGCAACGGCCGGCGCGTCAACTTTATTCGAACCTGCAACCTCGTCTGCGGAAGCAACTCTGATTTCCGGCCCCGTGCCTCCGTCTTCTGCCTCTTTTTCCGGGTTCAATTCAATCAGAACTCGCCCGGCATCTGCGACTAGGTTTTCAATCGCCATATATTCCGGTTCAGCAACCTTTTCCCGAGCCTTCGTGATTCTGTGTACCCACTTGACGAGGTAGTCGTACTTCTGACCAGGAGGAATACCATCAAACAGCGTCACGACCTGATCGCCTGGATCCGGGGCCTTGAATGTCTCTTTTTCGGTGTCTGGCCACGTCGACCGAGCGAACTCAGCCTTGCCTGCGTCGATCTTCGCGGAAAATTCTTCAGGTTTTCGCTCGTAAGTCGACCATTGCGTTGTGGCGATTCCGATCAGCACAAAAACACCAGCGAGCCCAAGAATGAACTTCTCGCCGTGTTCGATGACCAATTCTTTGAAACTTGGTTTTGAGCCGGAACTACTCATGGCTATCTCCCTTTGCTGCTTCTGAAGCGAACGGGATACTGTGAGGTCGTAAATGAACTTTGAATTTGTCGCGGTGTGTCGAGCTGGACGTTGCAGATGGTGTCAAAATCGCGGCGATTCAGTGCTGTTCGGAGGCGACACTTCGTCAGATGGTGCAGGGACTGCTGTCGCTGCACCTGACGAATCGGTTGGTGAATTCCCGGCAGTTGCCTCAGCGTCGTCAGAAGCTGTCGACTCACCGGGTTCTAGTGTTTCTGGAACCACATTTCCGTCGAGGGCCGACGGCGCTACCGGCGTCGCTGCACCGTTTCCTGGTTCAACCGAAACCTCTGGTGCGGCGGTTGTCGTATCAACTGGTACTGCCGGCCCGTCTACACCTGTGTCGGTAACCTGAGCAGCATCCGGAATCGAGGCTGAGTCCTGAACCTGTCCAGGGTTCTCAGACGTGGCGGTAGACTCCTCAACCGCTGGTGGGTTATAGATGTAGATTTCGCCGATCACGACAAGCTCGACCAGATCTCTGTCTTCGAGTGAGGCCTGAACGTTGGCAATGGCAGGGACAGTGTAGGCCTTGCCTGACAAGGCATCGGCTCCGGAACCAGTGCCCTCTCCGTCAAATCCAAATGACTCCTCAGAATAGCTTTCAAGTGAAGTTCCCTCAGATTCCGTTGGGTAGGATTCAGCATCGGAACCGGGGTATCCGGGAGTCATGCCAGCTAACGAACTCGAACCTGGATATCCCGAGCTTCTTGACGTGGGCTTGCCCGGTTCTTCAGGGTTCATTGCAGTCTGTTGAAATCGAATGATTTCGATCGGGTACTGAGAATTCAGCAGCTCTCGAATCAACGTTGGAACCTGCATCTGGTCGATGGCAACTTTGAGCTTGAAACCGCGTGTTCTGTAAGCTTCTTCTGACTGGATGT
>JADHNX010000090.1 GCA_016779365.1 Planctomycetaceae bacterium | reverse complement strand
CCGCTGGAAGTCGAGTTTGTCTCGCGACTTCGAGACACTCTGGAGTTTCCCGACGTGACCGCCCTGAAGACTCAGCTCGAACAGGATGTTCAGCAGGCCCTGGCGGTCGTCACCCGAAACTCAAATCGTTAGTCTTTCGCCGCCCGAAGGTTGCTCCAACCGGCTCCTGCGCTCTGCGCGGGAACGGGAGATTTTTATTCGTCTGAAAGATTGCGATGCCCATCGACTGGTCGCCTCTGATTGAGATTGTGAACTCGCACGAACGCTTCGTGCTGTCCAGCCATGTCCGCCCCGACGCCGACGCCATCGGTTCTGAACTCGGGCTTGCCTGCGCGCTGGAATCGCTGGGCAAGAATGTTCGCATCGTCAACCCGTCGGAAGGCTCTGCGAACATCGCGTTCCTCGATCCTGATCGAAAAGCGAGAAAGCTGGGCGACGGGATCACGGCAGACGAAGCTCGCGACACCGACGTTCACATCGTCGTCGACACGAGCGCCTGGGTGCAGCTTCAGGACGTCGGCACCGTCCTGAAAACGACCAAAGCCAAACGCACGGTCGTGATCGATCATCACGTCAGCTCGGACGATCTGGGCGGACTTGAGTTCAAAGAAACAACCGCTGCGGCAACAGGCGAGCTGATCTATGAACTCGCCCAGGCTCTGGGAGCAACGCTGGATGAGCGAGCTGCCAATGCGCTCTATTGTGCCATCGCAACCGACACCGGCTGGTTTCGGTTTCCGTCGACAACCAGTCGGACGATGAAGATTGCGGGCGAGTTAATTGACCTGGGCGCGAAACCGCATGTACTTTATCAACTGCTTTACGAGCAGCACTCGGCCGCTCGTATGCAGCTTTTCGGACAAGTCCTCAGTCGGATGACAATTGAAACGGATGGGCAACTGGCCTATCTGACGGTCACTCAACAGGACTTCAAAGAAACGGGAGCCGCTCCGGCGGACACCGAAGAACTGGTCAATCAGTGTTTGAGGATTGCTGGAGTCAAGGCAGCGTTTATCGCCATCGAGCAACCCAATCAAACGATTAAAGTAAGTTTCCGAAGTCGATTAAACACGAACGTGGCAGCCGTGGCCGAGCAGTTCGGCGGTGGAGGTCACAAACAAGCCGCTGGAGCCGTCCTGCCTGCCCCTCTCGCAGACGCTCTGGCAAAAGTCCTTCCACTCATGCGACAGGTTGTTGCTCCCGAGTAACGCCTGAAGCAACCAGCCAGAGCGGGCATTCTCATGCGGGTGCCGGCTCAAAGAACCACCCTTTCAGCGAACTGACAGTTAATCAGAATCATCGTTGTTCGGTGACGCGCCGACTTCTGTCGCGCTGGAGCCGTTCCCGTTTGTTTATCGGTGCCGAATTCACGTCACCACTCACCGAGGTATCGGCATGAGCGAAAACGAAAACATCCCCCCTGACGCTGATGAGACGCCGCCGGCAGAAAACGTTGAAGTGTCATGCTCAGCCGACAGTTCGACTGAAAACGATCCGAGCATTGGTACGCCTCGTCGAAACTTCGTCGTTGAAATGATGGCAGCTGGTGTTGGCGCACTGGTCGGTATTTTACCAGCGGCGATCGGCGGGCTGTTCTTCCTGGACCCACTGCTTCGCAAAAAAGCAGGCGGTGAGGGAGACGGTTTCATCGAAACGGATCTCGTACTCGACGCATTGCCTGAGGATGGTACTCCGATTCGCTTCACCGTCCGGGATGACTTGATCAACGCCTGGAACAAATTCCCGGACCAGCCGATCGGTTCGGCCTGGCTGCGACGAATCCAGGATCAGGTACTTGCCTTCAACACGGTTTGTCCTCATTTGGGTTGTGCTGTTGAGCATCGTCCCAGCGAAGGCGACTTCTACTGCCCGTGCCACACCAGCGCGTTTGATCTTGATGGCAAGCCGCTCAATGTAATTCCGCCACGAGCGATGGACACTCTCGAAGCAGAGGTCCGCGACGGTGGCCGAATCTGGCTGAAGTATCAGGAATTCCGTGGAGCTACCAGCGAAAAGGTGCCCGTATGATCCGCTCACTCCTCGCGTGGCTCGACAATCGAACCGGATGTAACGACCTGATTCACGAGGCGCTTTACGAAAAAGTGCCCGGCGGAGCACGCTGGCGATACGTCTGGGGCAGCACTCTGGTCTTCACGTTCGTCCTGCAGATGATCACCGGAATCTTTCTCTGGACTGCGTACAGCCCCAGCGCTCAGACCGCCTGGGAAAGCGTGTACTACATTCAGGAAGTCATGTTCCTGGGAAAAATTGTCCGAGGGATGCACCACTTTGCCGCGCAGGCAATGGTCGTTCTACTGGCGATTCACCTGATCCAGGTGATCATCGACGGAGCTTACAAGGCTCCGCGCGAGATCAACTTCTGGCTCGGACTGATCCTGATGAAAATCATCCTCGGTCTCAGTCTGACAGGCTATCTGTTGCCGTGGGATCAGAAGGGTTATTACGCGACGCAGGTTTCCACAAAGATCATGGGGGCGACTCCGGTGATCGGTGCGCAGCTTCAGGAAGTCGTCCAGGGCGGTGCGCAGTATAACCACCACACACTGACTCGCTTCTTCGCGATGCACGCTGGGATTCTGCCAGGACTGCTGATCGGATTTCTCGCGCTGCATCTCTACGTCTTCCGGCGGCACGGCCTGACAGTTCATCAGCCGAAGAAGAAACCGGATACAACATTCTGGCCGGATCAGGTTCTGAAAGACGGCGTCGCCTGTCTTGGAGTTCTGGCCGTTGTGCTGCTCTTTGCAATCTTCAAAGGAGCGGAACTCAGTCCACCTGCCGACGCGGCCAAAGCGTACGCTGCCGCGCGGCCCGAATGGTACTTCCTGTTTCTGTTCCGGTTTCTGAAGTTCGAAGCGGTCGAACATCTGGGCCTCGCCTTTGGAGCGATCTACGTGCCAGGTGCGCTGATGGGCATCCTCTTCATGATGCCTCTGACAGCGAAGATGAAAGTCGGCCATCGATTCAACGTGGCTTTCACATGGCTTGTCACGTTCGGCATCGTCGTGTTGACAACGCTCGCTTTCTACGAAGATGCCAACAACGAAGATCACCAGGCGGCCATCGCCGAAGCCGAACGCGACGCTCACCGCATCAAAGAACTGGCAAGTCGTCCGACGATGATTCCTGTCGAAGGCGCAGTTTCATTGCTTCGCGAAGACCCATTTACTCAAGGGCCCGTTCTGTTTGCGAAGTATTGTGCGAGCTGTCATCGCTACAACGGCCACAATGGTCGAGGCATCGTGCTGCGAGAGAAAGACGCAAACAAGAATACGATCATCTCCATTCCCGAAGCCACTGACCTTGCGAACTTTGGAAGTCGGGACTGGATGAAGGCAATCATTACGGACTACGGCAATCACTTTGCACCACTGAAAAACGCTCAATGGTATCCCGGAGCGGATGACGCCGAGTTCAATCTTGACGATTCAGAAATGGCGAGCGCTTCCGAAGAATACGCCGAAGCCTTTACTTCACCTGAAAACGCCAACGACCTGAACGCTCTCGTCGAAGCTCTGGTGGCCATGCGAGGCTGGAAGGGCGACAAGGAATCCATCGACGCAAGACTGGTTGAGCGAGGCCAGCAGATTCTCGACGGCGAACCGCTTGCCGACGGAACAGAAATCTCATCCTGCACCGACTGTCACGACACGATCGGTTCTGACTTCGAATTCACCGGCGAAGGTGCCGGGTATCCGGATCTCGCCGAGTACGGATCAGCGAAATGGCTGAAGGCGTTCATCAGCGATCCTGGCTCTGACCAGTTCTACGGAGCAAAAAATCACATGCCCGCCTACGCTGACAAGATGAACGCGAAGGATCTCGATCTGCTCGTTCGATGGATGACGGGCGACTATCACGAGACTCATGTCGAAGATTACCCGTCTCGCGTTTCAGAAGTCTTCGGTGTCGCAAACGAAGCAGCAGCAACGCCTGCCGAGTAGCTCCCGCAGAGCAACTGGTTGCTTGAGTTTTCCCAGAATTCGCAGGATCAACAGGATGATTTCACCCTGTTGATCCTGTCTTCGTTTCACGACTACCCTTCGCGAAAGACTCGCTCTACCACTCTCATAACGGTCGAAACATGCCTTCTGACGATCAGCCGAAACCGCAGCAACTGAAGCGAGTCGTCGGTTTGTCGGGGGCTGTGATGCTCGGGCTGGGTTCGATTCTGGGAACCGGGGTCTTCGTCAGCCTGCTGTTCGCCGTCCAGCTTGCCGGTAACTGGGGAGTTTTCGCCGTCGCACTGGCCGCTGTGCTGGCGATCTGTAACGGGCTGAGCAGTGCACAGCTCGCGGCCAGTCACCCGGTCAGCGGTGGAGCTTACGAATACGGCTATCGATTCCTGACACCAACGCTTGGCTTTAACGCGGGGTGGATGTTTCTGATCGCGAAGGGAGCGTCCGCTGCCACCGCTGCGCTCGCGTTTGCGGAGTGTCTTCGTCAGTTGCTGCCAGCAGTTGCCGATACTGATGTTCGAATTTCAGCAGCCGCAACTCTGGCCGTTGTGACAGGGCTGGTACTTTCGGGCGTACGACGATCCGTCCGAGTGAACACGGCCATCGTGGCGTTGGTTCTGGTGTCGCTGGGAGTTTTCTGTGCTTCCTCGCTGGCGACATCCGTCTGGCAAATCAGCCTGAGTTCTGATGAGTTCGACTTGAGCCGAACTCTTCACGCGACCGCTTTATGCTTCGTCGCGTACACCGGCTACGGTCGAGTTGCCACGATGGGAGAAGAAATTCGGGAGCCAGCAAAGAACATCCCGCGCGCAGTCATCGCAACTCTGGTGGTCACGTCGGCGGTGTATCTGATCGTCGCCGGCGCGGTCATTGCGATCGTCAACTCATCGACCAGTCTCGACCTTCTGCAAACGTCAAAGTCGCTCGACAGCTTACTGGCCGCATCAGACGCTGGTCGCACCACAACAACGATCGTCGCTTCTGGAGCCATGCTGGCGATGTTCGGCGTGCTGTTGAATCTTGTGCTTGGTCTCTCGCGAGTTGCGCTGGCGATGGCCCGCCGGAACGACCTTCCATCGTACTTTGCGGGGCTTAGCGACAACGGCGACTCGCCTCAGCGTGCCGTTGTATTTGTGACCGTGCTGATCGGCCTGCTCATGTTGAACGGCGACGTGCTCCGTACGTGGTCCATGAGTGCTTTCGCCGTTTTGATTTATTACGCGACGGCGAATCTGTGCGCTCTTCGCCAGCCAATTGAGGAGCGACGGTATCCGCGATCTGTCTCAGTCGCTGGCTTTGCCGGGTGCCTGGGGCTGGCACCGTTCATCGACCTGAAAACGATCGTCGGAGGTGCCGTACTGATTGTCATCGGGCTGCTGATCAAGTCTGTTACCAACTTCAGACAACGAAAAAGCCCCGTTGCCTGAAATCAGGACGGGGCCGAGAACTCTCTACAAAGATTTGAGGATCCCTCACTGATTAAAAATCAACAGGCAGTGTGCCATCAGCGCGTTTTCCAAGGCTTTCGAAGAGCTCCTTCTCAATGTTCTCGCTGAGGAATCGCACCGATCCGTCGCCGAGTGCGAACTGAACCCCACCCGTGTGCCAGCTCCCGAAACCTCCCACAACATTTGGATCCACCATCTCTTTCAAAGCTTCCTCGCGAGTTTGCCCATTGAAGCCAGGTTTCGACGGCAATCGATTCGGTTTGCTGCCCGTGTTCTTCAGCGATGTTCTGGTTCCCGACAGCCAGTTCAGGTCACCCTTAGATCTGAACTTCTCACCAAAAAACAATGTGTTCGTGCTCCCATCTTTGATGTCGCGGTATCGAATTCGGCTGTTCAGAAAGAAAACGCCTTCGTTGTCTTCGGCGATCTGAGTTTCTGATCCACCCTGGCAGCCAGCGAAACTTACTGAGTCCTCGTTTCCTGGATCGCTTGGGCAAAAATAGGCAGAAATTCTACTGATGTTGATTCGTTCTTCCTGGTCGTAGGCGCCTTTCGAAAAGTCAATAACTTCGAAGAGTGCCGACTGTTCCAGGTATGGCAGAAGTTGAACCGTCCAACCCATGTGATAACCCTCTGCCGTGGACGTAATTGGTCCATCGGGATTCACACAGCCCGGAGGGAGCACGCCGTGAGCCATTTCGTAATTCAGAGTCGCCAGGGCGATCTGAGCGAGGTTGTTTTTGCACTGACTGCGTCTGGCGGCTTCGCGAGCCTGCTGGACAGCCGGAAGCAGCAGAGCAATCAGGATGGCGATGATCGCGATGACAACCAGCAACTCGATCAGTGTAAAGCCGCGACGGAACACTTCCCTTTGCGGAAGCAGCGGTCTGGAAATTCGTTTCATTGGAAAGACTCCTGTCGGAATAGTCAGTCGCGTTAGCACGACCGTGTTTGTTGCTGCTGAATTGGGGACTTCGTCAGGCAAAGCCTGATCTACAGAGAAATCGTGACGGATCGAGAGACGGTTGCTCGTTGAGTGCCGTTCGGCGGGTAGAGAATAGTGATCGTTACTCGCCGTTCGTTTGTCTTGCCTTCGACAGGTTCGACAGAAATTTTCGCGAGAGCATCGGAATTCTGACCGAGCGATGCGGCGGGCATCGTCCATTCTTCGCCGTCGTACTCGGCGTTCGATTTCAGTTCGGTTGATGTTCGGGCAACCGCCGACTGAAACAGCCATTCTGACTGAATCCGCAGTTCGTTGTTTCGAACCATGCTGCGTTGCAGCAGCGTCACTCGAAGCATCGCTGCGGCAGTCAGAGAGAGCATTGCCAGGCTGACCATAAAGATCACGATGACGGTGCCCGCTCGTCGGTGGTCGTAGCAAAGATTCTTCGTGGTGGGTGGAATCAGACTTTTCTTCATGGCTGCTCCTCCGCCGTTGCGACGCTTGCCAGGAATCGATGATCGAGGCCAGCCGTGGCCACCACGACATTTGGAAGAATGATGCCGCCGTTTGGAGTCGGCAGCGGAGCCACCTCAATTGATGCCACCGATGCCGCACCCGAAGTTCCTGCAGTCAGCAGTAGCCGGGCAACATGATCGGCAAACGCGTACTGCTCGCCGGGCAATGATTCGACAGTGGGGGCATCGACGGCGTCTGTCACTGCCAGACTCTGGCTGATTCGGCGAACTTTCTCGCCATCCGCAACCCAGGTGACAGTTCCGTCAGGTGTTGTCAGCTCAAGTCGACTGCCACCTGCCGTCTGCTTGACCACGAATGCCGCGTGGATGTCCTCGCGGAAATCCCGGCTCATTTGCAACCACGTTGACGTCTGAAACGTTCGTTCGACCATGAGGGATTCCTGACGAAGCATCTGGAACAACGATGTCGACGCGATCGTCATCAGAACGCTCATGACCGTCATCGTGACAACCACCTGGACCAGCCAACTGCCTCGTCGCAAATGTCTGCTGCGTGGTCGGCGAACCTTTGACGATGTTTTGAGAGGGCGATGACTCTTCATTCGGCTGCCCCTTCCGGCTCAAGCGGAAACCACGCGGTCAGTCGCTTCGGCTCGACGGCCATTCCGGCATCGTTCACCCAGGCGAGCGAAAGAGCGACCCGCTGAAGTCGGTCATTGTCAACTTCACGGGTTGCGGTCAGCTTTGCGTCGGGGATCAACGTATGAGTCGACTCGGTCAACGTGAGTGCCTGCAACCTGTTGTCTGTAATCTGCGATGGCGGTAACGCAGCCAGTTGTTCCATTTGTGTGGCGAGTTCTTCCATCGCGAAAAAGTGACGATCGCTGGTTCGTTTGGTTTCGCGAATCCAGCGGAACATCGGGCCGACGCTGCTCAGGAAGATTCCCAGCAGGACGGCACCGACGACGACTTCCACCATGAAGGCACCAGAGCGCCGACTCGACAGTCGCGCTGCCGCAGACCGATTCATGTTTCGAATGTTTGACGAATGACGCACTGCAAGCCTCTTATCGATCAGGACAGGTCGTTCACGAGTTTCACAACGGGCATAAACATGGCGATGCAGACCCAACCAACGAACAGACCTATCGCGATGATGGGAACAGGACGAAATAGCTGCACCAGCGTATCGACTCGGAAGATGTAGCGTTTCTCGCGAACGTCGGCGATTTCTCGAAGAGCCCACGGCAGATTGCCAACTCGCTGCGCTGCTTCGATCAACGCCAGATCCCGCCGCGACAGGAAGCCTTGTTTCCACAGAGCTTTCCAGCAATCGCCGCCGGATTCGGTATCAACGTAAACCTCCGCGATTGATTCAGCGACGGTCGGTCGGTGATAACAATTAGCGATAGCCAGCAGAGAGTCCGGAAGCGTCTTCCCCTTCTCAATCATTCGAGCCAGATGCCGCATGATGGGTGAGGAGTCGTATCGCGAGTAGAAGCGTCGGAACAGACGGGTTCGAACATTCCGCCAGCCGGAATGATCAAACCGAAGCAGCATTAACACGCCTATGAATGATGCGACGGTCAGGGGCAGGTACAGGAGAGAATATCTGACGACATGATCGCTGAAAGACAGAAAGCCTTCAGTGATTCCCGGCATTTCAGTGCCGAAGCCGTGAAAGATTGCCTTCATTTTCGGCACGATGAAGTAAGTCATGAAAGCAATCGGGCCGATGATGACCCACGGGTAGCAGGCGAGGTAAATCAGGAGGCTACCGATCGACCCGGTACGGAACCGTTCTTTCATCCAGTTGAGCTGCGTCGTCGCACATTCATTCAGGGCTTCACTGAGCGTGCCGGTCTCGTCGCCGATCTTGATTGAAGCAATCACCCAGCAGGGCAGAAGTCCGGGAACACGTTCAAGAGCCAGCCCAAGCGGCCTTCCAGCTTTCAAATAGACAGCCAGTTGTTTTAATCGAGCGGCGTAAGAACCGGACCATGTCGCAGCGTGGTCCTCGACTTCCTGGGCGAGGTCGTGGTTGTTGCGAACGCTCAACGCCAGCAACCAGAGAAACTGCCCCTCACGAGCGCGACGCCGCTGCCAGAATAACAGCGGAATCAGCCCGAACAAGAGGGCCGATACAAGAAACAGTCCAAAACCCAGAAACATCGCGAATGCAGAAACGAGAACGGCAACAATCCACCAGCACGTAACTCCAAAGCTCTCTGAAACTGGCCGTGGCACATTGGGCTCGGAATAGTCTTCTTCATCGCTCACTGTGCGGAGACTGGCTCGAATCCTGAAAAGTGGCCGAGTCGCGACGCCGAGCAGAATTCCGAACGCGGTGTACACGCCAAAGATGATCGCTCCATCTTCCTTACCATCAGCCAGCAAAGCGATGGTCATGACGGACCCAATAAGCGTGCAGCAGACGGCGACCCCAGTATTGACGACGATGAGGGGCGTCACTTTTCTGGCGAGAAAGCGAGTGTTGTGCGGAGTTCGTTGCTGCGGAATCAGCGAGGCACGCCACCAGCAGAATCCGAATACCAGTAGCGGTATCAGGAAGATCGCCAGGATTACAATGAATTCTTCGAACCGCACGGAAGCGACCTCATTTTGAACTATGAAGGGCTGCCAGATTGCAGCTCATTTTTCCGTAAGGGATAACGCTTAAGTGACGTAGGGTGCACCTCGATGCACCGATCTCCATATCGATAACTGGTGCGTCAAGACGCACCCTACGTGAACTGGGTCGAGGCTCAGCCTGCATTTGCTTCAACTCAAATCATTCAGCAGCTTGATCAATGGCATGAACAAAGCAATCACGGTGATACCGATCATTCCTCCGGCGATGAGGACAGCGCCGGGCGTGGCCATGCCGGCCACGCTGCGGCCGCTGATTTCACTTTGAAGGGCAAACACCTCGCTGGAGACTCGCAACGATTCGACAAGGCTCGAATCATCGTTTCCCCAGCCAGGAACTCTCAGTAACTCGTCAGGGATTCCGCGAACAACGCCTCTCAAATCCGTGAAAGAATCTCCGGCTTCGATCAGCTTTGCGGCGAGCCTGGCACCTTCAGAAAGATTCGGATCTCGAACGGCGCCGCCGACCAGCTTAAGCGCTTCGGGCAGCGGCATTCGTGCTTCGATCATCAGCGCCAGCAGCTGAGAAAACTCGGCCAGCGCTGATTGTTTGAAGACTCGACCGATCAGCGGAATCTGGTAAACGAGCCTTCGAACACCGGCAGCTCCAAGTATCGAATTAGATAAAAACCACACGGCGATAATAGATCCCCAAACCGCGAGCAGCGTCAGCGGCCAGTACAGAATTGCGACTTCTACGACTGAACTTAAAGCAAAGATCATCTCCGTGATTCCGGGAAGCTCTGTGCCGAAGCCTTCAAAGATCTCACGAAAGTCCGGGATCACCAGATGGCACAGAAACGTGCAGACAGCCAGGCCGGCGACGAGAAGAATCACCGGGTAAACCATGCTGGTCAGCAGTTTGATCCGAATACCTGCCCGCAGACGACTGAACTCGATGAAGTGCTGAATGCACTGCGGCAGTCGACCGCTTTTCGTGCCGGCTTCAAATACCGCCGACAGCCATTCCGGAAGGTCGCTGGATTCTGACTTAAGTACGTCTTCCAGAGTCTCGCCCCGATCGAGGCCTGCACTCAGCCGCTCGAAAACTTTCCTCATCCTTTTGGACGGAACTTCTTCGCTGAGTGTTCGCAGTCCGGCAGCCAGAGGAAGCCCCGCTGAGACCAGATGCCCAATCTGGCCGACGACTTCGACGTGCTCGTCCGCCGTCATCCAGGCAGAACTTCCTGACGGTTGCGATTCAGTCGAATCCTGATTGGCCGAACCGTGATTCGCCGAAGTCAGTTCGACGGACTCCGCGACAATGCCCTGTTCGGCAAGCAGATTTCGAGCGGACTCTTCACTGCCGGCTTCAATGAAGCCCAGCCGAAGTTCGCCGTTCTCGCCAGAACTTGTGTACTGATATTGAGGCATGCTGCTTTGTCAAAGTCAGGCAGAGGGATTGGTGCTTGAACGCTGGTCGCGACTGAACGAAAACTAAACTGAGACTTATCTGAGAACGGGATCGCCGAGCCTGTCGTACAGTTCGCGGATCGGTGCGAAAAGGATCACTCCGTAAAGCAGAGTCACGCTGCCGGCAACGAATATCGTCAGCACGACGGG
>JADHNX010000089.1 GCA_016779365.1 Planctomycetaceae bacterium | reverse complement strand
ATCAGGATCTGACGTCTTGAGAAACTCAAGGATGGCCTGGCGAGACTGTCGATCCTCGGTCCGCTCCACCAACCTCAGCAGCTCAACTCGCCGAGCCGCCTCGGGGTGCCGTACCAGCTCCGCAAATCGTCGCTGTTCTGAGGTCAGGTCAGCCTGTTCGAGGAGCTGTCGTGCTCTCTGTGCAGTCGCGGCGTCTCGACTGTGCAGATCAGCCATCGCCTGCATCATTGAAACCGGCGGTGCCAACTCTTCTGTATCAGCCGACGTTGGCGGTGAAACGGGAATGAGCTGTGGGGTCTCTGCCGGAACATCAGCGGGGTCAGACGCGAAAGCATGCTGTCCAACAAGCGTCGCGCTAACGGCGAGAGCGCATCCGAGCCCGGACGTTTTCCGCCAGATTGACCGTTGTTTCAGCCTGTCCAGCCACAGGTCGAGCCAGCCGTTTCCGTGCGAGCGACACCGCCGCCGGTCCGTAACCTGGCCCCTGGTTTGCAAAGAGAACATCGAAACCCCCAGAGTGATGAGCAACTGAAGTGTCCGAATTTGTTGTCCTGCTTCAGTTTCAGCAGATTTTCAACAGCGACACTTCAGTCAGTGTCGTTTGTATCGACCATGACGATACCGCCGGTTGAACCGAATGTGAAAGACTCGTATTAGCAATTGAATTGCATTATTGCGGTTACCCAGACTGACCAGATTCTCATTCGGATTGGAGAGCGTACTTGCCTGTGATTATCCGGCCCAGGAGCAACTGGGTTGCTCCTGCCTGTGAATGAACTGCCCAGGCTGCTTCGCCACCGCCTGCCCCAACGTTCTCCAGGCCGAAACGATTTCTGATCCAGCGACCACCCATCCGTGCTTCGCTTTCCACATGGTCAGCGTCCTGTTTCGGTACGAAACTCCTTTGTGTTCGGCAATCCAGACTTCGTACCGGCGAATCCAGTCAATCAAGGCCAGCAACAGACTCTGGCAGCATGGTATCTGGTCCTCGCGCGGCGGCGCGAGTGGCGGCAAATCTTCCGAACCCCAGGCGGGCCGGGACAGATCAGGCTCAACTGTAAACTGCGGTGTGAATTCGAAGCGTGGCAGGAACAGACCGCCCCAGCGATCGTCGCCAAAGAAGACCCCAAATCCGCGAAGGATAACACGCGACGTTGTGGTGATGTCCAACCGGTAGACACTCGACGAAGATGAACCGGCGGGTTTTTCAATACGCTGAAAACCGTGATGGACAAGCAGATTGCCACCGGCCGCTTCGATGTCTCGCCCCCAACACCAGAGTTGCTGGTTGAGCAGACTTACCGCGCGATGCAGCGATAATTCCGGCAATTCAATGGCGGACTCGCGCGTCTTACGCCAGTCCGCAACGACATCCGTTTCTTTATGAGTGCCTGCATGGCTTGAGTCAGGCATAGGAGGCCTTCATTAACACAGTCGCGATCCGCAGACTTTCGACCCATTTGCTGGCTGATTCTCAGACGTTTAGCTTCACCGAGTTACAAGATTCAGCACAGTCCGATTGACTGGTCGGAAGTGGATGCGGACGTTCGGCAGGTTTCCTGTCAGTCGCTTTACTCCGGCCAGCGTTACCGATGTTCCGCGGACATCCAGCAGACGCAGCGACTGATTGTTCCGCAAAAGCTCCAGCCCGGAGTCGCTGATCTGGGTCCCTCGCAGATCAAGCTCCTTCAGCCCCGTGATTCGACCAAGATGCCGTAGCCCTCGGTCCGTCACAGCGGAACCGGCGATCTGGAGATATTCGAGCGAACGAATCTCTGACAGTTCAGCACAGGTTGCATCGCTGACGACGCATCCATCCAGGCAGACGGACCGAAGCCGTGAACAACGCCGTAAGTTCCGCAGGCTTCCGGCTCGGAAAGTTGATCCAACAATGGTGAGAGACTCAAGGTTGTCCATCGTTGCGAGGATCGGCAGCACTTCGGGGGCGAGCGTCTCCATCCAGATTGTCACTCCAGAACGCGACGCTGTTCTATTCAAATAGTCAGAGACTTCAGTGACAAACGCCGTCTCGCCGCGTGAGCATTCAAAGCGACGTGAGGTCGTGCTTGACGCGTTGGAGTCGCGCCAGCAGATCCAGATTCCCGGTTGAACCGCGAGCTGTCTTGTCTCATTTGTCCGAGTGGTGCTGGTTCGAACGTCGACGCCCTCGACACCGTCTTGAGTCATGCCGGGACCGGCTGTGCTGAGAATCAGAACAGCAACAGAAGGTGCGAAGAAAATGCTCGGTATCCGCATCTGGTGTCTCCTGAAATCCGATTTTGATTTCGTCTGATCAGCGCATCGTGCGAGGGTTGAGACAAGCATCCTGCTGGTCGATTTTTCACTGAATCAAAGAGTCTGAATTCCGTTCCGATTCTCAAGGTCCGTCGCTATCAGTATTCCACGTTATTTGAGAAAGAAGAATCGTTCGCAGTCAGACACAGTTCTGGGATCCCGTTCCCGCAGGATCGACAGGTAAACACGGCCTTGTGTGACGTGTGCGGGTTCTGACTTTTTGACGTCTTCAGATTCCGAATCTTGATTATCACCGGAAGCGTCGGCAGCCGTTTCTTGACGAAGCGGGGGAGTTGATGAATCCCTTGCAGGTTGTCCATTGCTGGCTGGCTTTGGCTTGTCTTGCCGGCAGCTGACGAGCATGAACCGGACGATGGCACGCTTTATCGCCGGAACCTGGTACGCCTCTTCGTCGTACATCTGCATCAGTCGTGGCTGGATCTCCCAGTCCTTCCATCGAGCCAGATCCGCAATGACCAGGTCCGTCAATTCAGGACGCTCCAGCAGCAACCGCATGGCTTCTCGCAGGCGTTCGGGTTTGATAACGCCATCACCGTAGGTCCACGCAAATCGAAGCGCCTGCATCCCGGCATAGGTTTCTGCAAAGGAGATATCCCGGTTTGTGAGTTTCGTGCGTTCAATGATTTCCAGACCGTGCTCGCCAGTCAGCAGCAGATACCCTCCGATCATTCCGTCAATCCCCAAACGGAAGTCGTCATTGGATTTCCAATCGTCAACGATCACCCACTTCAGCAGAGCGGCGTCAGCCTGATTTCCGCATAGCCCCAGCAGCATCCCGTACAGTCCCAGCCGCGTCTCAATCACACTTCGATCGATGCGACTATCGAAAACCCACTGCCTCAATCTGGCTCGGGGTAGCGTGTCGCGAATGGCGACAATGTGTTCGTAGGGCGCGTTGGCAAATTCACCGTAGGCGTCATTGGCAATTGTGGTGTCGGGGTGCTCAAGATACCGAACGAAGAAACGCAGGCGGTCGGGGGTCGCCACGGTTTCAGGTGGAATCGACTTCAGATAACGCCACACAGCGCGAGATACAGGCAGCGGAATCTCGACATCACGACCGGAAGATTCCCGCCGGATAAGCACAAACAGATCTCCGACCTGCCAGTCCGGTGCAAGTAGAAGTCGAAGCTCCGATGGTGTTTCACTGCCTGGCTTGCTGGTCTGTCTGGTGAATCCGTCCTGGATCCGGAAACGACCGATACGAGGACGCTCAGACTTGCCGGTTTCAGACGACAGACGAGCTTCCAGCTTGAGCAGAAATACAACGTCGGCTTTCTCGATCTGCTCAGACAGCGTCAGCGACGGTGCTGTGCAGAACGGACAGGCGAAACTCTGCCCCACGTTCATCACCACGAACAGAACGGCGACTGCTGAACTCACCACGCTTCTGGCATCAGGAATCATCGCAGTGCTCCAACTTCTGGTGATTCGGAAAATTGGTACCGACTTCGTTCTGTCGGGCGTCCGGCAAACATCCATGAATCAGTTCGTGCCGGATGGCTGTTGCCTGCATTGTGATCGAAGCCCCAATGGCAAGCCGATCCCGGCGGCGGAAACGGTGACCACCGCCGGGGCATTGGCTAAGTCGAGATTACTCGGCTTCAACCACCAGAGCATCAACACCAGTGATGCCCAGATTGCCGGACATCGTGCCCGGATTCGATACGTCGAGCACAAGACCGCTACCATTTGAAGTGGTTGCAACCAGCTTACCACTCACAATCGGAGCATTGTCGTCCGCGTGCGCACCTGGCAGAACGCCAGCGACGACAGAAATAAGATCGTTGGTCTGGTGTCCGAGTAGTGCTACCGCCGCAAGACAAACCAGAGCGACTCCGCCTACGAGAATGCCATACTCAACAAGCCCTTGGCCATTGCGATTTCGAATTCGTCCAATGTAGTTCTTCATCAGAGTATTTCCTCAGAAATTGATTTATGTAATTTGAAAACGTTGCACCGGCATCTGCCGGCTTCGTGATCCCGACGGCGTGCGCTACCTGGAACACATGCCAGACGCGGAATTCGTGCCGTCGAAATGGAAGTCTGCTTGAGTTGACCGGAGTAAAATCACCGACCGTTGCCTGTTTCACTCTTTGCAGTGGAGGGCCTCGGACTGGCGGAATCTTCACATCCCAGCCAGAGGGAATCTGGTCGGATATCGCAACCAGAAGTTGGCCGGAACACCGCAGGCCGTTGATGACTTCAGCATTCGGCGCCAGCAGGACATGTCCTGCCATCAGGACATGCCGACAGACGGGGCAGCCTTTGCCGCGAGCTGGATCGGGCTGCGAATCGTCTCGCTCGGATGTGTGTGGTGTCGTCGCTTCCCCGGAGCAGCATTCGTCTTTCTGGAGAACGCTTACAGACAAGGCGGTTTCGCTGGCCAATTCGCAGTCACTGCGACAATACCCGCACGCAGTCCAGGAACCTGTCGACAGCGAGTCACGCCATTGGATGTGCGGTGGCGCGACGATGATCTGTGCCCCAGCGAACGCAACGAGACAAAGCCATCTCGCTGTGCGACTGTTCGGATTAGACACAAGAAACAACATGCGTTATTCCAGTTTGTAAACACTCACGCCTGCGAGAGATGATTTCGATGAACATTGTTCTCTTTGCCGGCGAGTCGCCCTCGGAGCCAGGCCGTAGCCCGGGGGAGCCGCGTCTGACTCCGAGAGCCCCGCGTTTCGCCCGATAACCACGTTCCTGGTTCTTTACGCTGGACTTTCGCAGCAGGTGCAACAGCGACGATTCATCAGATGAGCCGACACGAGCAAGACGCCGCCTATTGGAGTCAGCAGTCGACTCAGCCAGTTCAGCCAGGCGTTCCCGGTCACCCCGTTTGAGTCGATTGTTCCAGCCGAGAAAACTCCGGCCGTGACGACGTCGGAATCAGGTTCCGTCCCGCCTGTCGTGCCGCTGTTTGACTTGACAGAATCAACACTCGAAGGATTCTGTTTGCCGTTTTTGGCAGACTCGGCCATACAGCCTTCGTGTTTCGTGCAGCAGGCGTCATGTGCTGCTTGTTCCTTAGAATCTGATCCCCCGGATGCAGCCTCGGCAGGATCGACGGTCGTAATGGCAATCAGCGATGCGGTGTCCGTGTGCCCGTACGACTTTTGAGAGTGGTCTCTGTCAACATCGTCGTGGTTCGCCACATCGTATTTGCATTGAGTGCCTTGTTCGGTTTCTTCACAGCAGGCGTGGTGTCCGGAAGGGGCGTGTGATTTTCCATTCGTCACCGCATCCCCAGTGTGCGCGTCGGCGGCAATTTCAGATTCCGGCGACACGCACTGCTGGCAACACTCGTCGGGGAGCGCGAAGGCTCCGGTTGCCAGCACACTGACACCGCCAATAGCCAGCAGAGGCACAATATTTCGACGATGCCGACGGTAGCCAGGAAGCACCGCAGCCACAGCCAGCAGAAAGCAGGCACCGACCATCCATTGATGGAAAGCTTCGTCCGCAAGCCAGGAGAGCCCAAGAGCCGGCAGCCAGCCGATCACAAACGGCATCGCCGCACAATGCACCGCACACGCGCAGGAACAGACAACACCAACGCAGTCACACAGGCGACTTCGCTTCGGGGCATCAATATCAGTATTGGTCTGCTCCGAAGAGAAGCCAACCTCTTTATGAATTACGGGAAGTTCCATTGCATCTTCTGTTGCGCAGATCGCGCGTTAACTGGCTATAGTTCCAAGGGAATTGACACGGATTCTTCTGTTTCTGGCTCCTGGGCTTCTTCGGTTCCAACGTCTTTGCGCTGAGAATCGCTGACAACGTCTTCTGCTGCTTCGTCACGAAATTCCCATTCGGGGATCGGATCGTCGTAACCGGCCCAGACTTCGGGGCCGGCTTCAAACTCTTCGTCCGTCAGCAGGCACAGATCGAGCCTACTTCGAAAGTCGGCTTCGTCGAGGTCGTGCCCGATAACGACCAGTTCCTGACGACGGTCACCGTAGGGTGGCTGCGACAGGCGATTGATCTCGTCGTGGAGTTCAGGATCGTCCGGCCACTCATCAGCCGGAATGGAAGACCACCACGAACCTTCGCACTGCAGCATTCCGACGCGTCCCGCCTGCTGCCACATCCCCGCCAGATCCATCCGCGATGCCACCCAGACGTAGCCCTTGGAACGCAGCACGTCCTCGAAGCCGCCATTGGTGAAGAATTCGTAGAAGCGTTTTGGATGAAACGGTCGCCTCGCGCGATACGCAAACGATTCGATGCCGTATTCGTCGGCCTCAGACTCGACGGCATCCCGCGGTTTAGCCAGCCAGTCGGGCAGCATCTCAGCCCACTCTTCAGAGAACAGGCCGGTATTCAGGATCTCGCTGAGATCAACTTTCCCGAACGAGGCTTCGATCAGTCGCGCTTCCGGATTGAAACTTCCTATCACGCGACGCAGCGCGCCCCGCTGCTCAGCCGACAACAGGTCTACTTTGTTGATGATGATCACATTGGCAAATTCGATCTGATCAACCAGGAGGCGAGCGATGTCTCGATCGTCTTCTTCATTCAGGCCGATACTGCGGTCTCGCAGTTCATCCACCGAATCAAAGTCGTGCAGAAAATTGCATGCATCGACCACGGTGACCATCGTGTCGAGCCGTGCGGAATTGCTCAGACTCTGCCCGTTCTCATCTTCGAATGTAAACGTCTCGGCAACCGGCAGCGGCTCAGAGATTCCGGTCGACTCAATCAGCAGATAATCGAACCGTCCTTCAGCGGCGAGCCGTCCAACTTCCTGCAGCAGGTCTTCCCGTAACGTGCAGCAGATGCAGCCGTTTGACATTTCCACCAGCTTCTCATCGGCGCGGCTCAAAGCCGCTTCGCCGCCGCGGACAAGCTGAGCATCAATGTTGATTTCGCTCATGTCGTTGACGATGACTGCCACTCGCATGTCCTGCCGATTACTCAGAACATGGTTGAGTAGCGTGGTCTTGCCGGCTCCCAGAAATCCGGACAGAACGGTCACCGGAATCTGTTTTCGCTCACTGTCGACAGCCATGCCGGGCACTGTGATGGCCGAGGACGCTGAAAAAGTTTCCGCCGCTGGATCTGTCATCTGTGATTCCCTTTCCTTGCTGTCATTACAACTGGTTTTGCGGTTCGGTGTCTGGGGCATCGACGCTGCTTTGCCCCGGATTTGTAATCGCGGGTCACCTCGCCGGCGTCGGCCAATCTGAATGTGCCATTTCGCCGCATTGCTCAGTGGACTCGCGAGATGAAAGTGAAGTCGTGCCGGTTCCATTGTCTGACCTGGTGCCGGGTTGAATCGGTTGATCTGCTGCTGTCCGAGCCGGGTCAGGTCCCGGCTTCCCTGCCGGGAAAAACCTGAAGCCAGGGTTCGGTCGTGTCCGGCTCTTCACCGGTCAGCATCCATACGACGGCACAATACTGCAACATGGCACCTGATGCAATTCAATTGCAAGACGAGTGTGGAAAGAAATCGCTGAAAACGATGAATCGAAATCAGGTTGAGCCCGTTCGATCATCTGTGAGAACTCAGTCCCTCAGACTTTCCGTCCTCGGCACGCGGTCGGGGAACGATGAAAGCGGCTTCAACTGCGATACATCACAATCAAAGTTTTCTTCCCGCGCTGGATGGCTGGCAGCTGGTGCAGATTCCTTTGAGCAGCACTTCGCGGACGCTGCCGATGTTTGCGGCGCAGACAGCGAATTCGGTGTGCGGGATCGTGATGTCGGACAGGCAGGTAATCCGGCCGCAGCTTTCACACAGATGATGCGGATGGCCTTCCCGATTCGTGTGCTTTTCGGGAAGTTCGTAGCGCCAGACGTGATCCCCCAGTTCCATCCGATGCAGCAGGCCTGCATCTGCGAGATCGTTCAAAGCACGGTAGACGGTAGATTGATCGAACGCTGCATCGGTGAGACGTTCGACAACATCACTGTGGCAGAGTGGCGAACTCTGTACCTGCATCAGTCTCAGCAAGGCGATTCGGCATGGAGTCGCTCGCAGGCCACCATCTCGAATTTCCTGTCTCAATTCATGGACCGTGGGCGACCTTGAGGTTCCTGGCCCGCCAGCATGAGTCATCAATTCAACCTCTCTGATTCAGAGCACCGTCTCGATTGCGTTTCTCGGCGATCAGCTTGGCGGCAAGAAGAATTGTGAGAACGAGCGACACAACTCCGATTCCTCCTTCTGCCTGCAACGCCATTGAGGTCACAACCAGAGCTGCCAATACACCAGCCGTTAGAAACCGTCGCCAGAGGCCCGACCCAACTGGTCCCAGTCCACGCACGGCAACTGCCGCAAACAGCGCGGCTGGCCACATTGACGACAGATCTGCCGCAGATTGCCAGACCGAATAAACCACAGCCCCCGCAGCATGTGGCACGAGCAGCATGCGTGCATATTCTTCAGGAACCGAGTGAGAGGTCATGTCCACCATCTGGCCTGTCCGTAGACTTTCTGCCGGGTATTTTTCCGGACATTCTACTGAAACGCAATCAAATTGCAATTAGGTTGAAGTGGTGTTTACAGGCGAAAGGGATTAGCCGCTGGCGACCATCAATCCGTTCTGCACATGGCACGTTTCCACTCGGGAGCCATTCACCAAAGATCAATCACGACTCTTGACCATTCGGAACGCTCACCGGGCGAACGATCTTCAAACTACCTCTCAGCCTGGAGTACTGAATTCTGCTCAGAACCAGGTGAGACCTCGGCATTGCCAACCAACGAATGCGCCATCGCGATGACGCAGCCTGCCGCGACCGCCAGAGCCAGCGAGGCATAAGGTTCGAGGCTGGGAAATGGCCACCATATGCAATTCATAAGCATTGGCCAGCCCGCGTGCCCCGGCCAGAAGTCGAGTGTGCTGAGCGTTCGCCAGAACGGAAGTTGAATGAGAACGGCAGCGGCGATCGCAGTGCTCGTCGTTCTGTGTTGCCATCGCAGGTCACCAGTCACGCGTGAGACCGAACTCAGCAAGACCGCGAACGCACCGACGCTGATTGCCAATGGTGCCGCAAACTGCCAGCCCAGAAACGTCGTCGCCAATCCGAATAGAATACAGAAGCTGGCAACGTGCCCACGCTGTGGATGCTCCGGCGAAGTCAGTTCTGATTCGGATTTGCTGAGGGCATTCGAAGAAAAGAATGCGCCAGGGCCAAGACACCTGGCAATCAGCCAACCCGTCAGGAGTCCGGCCATCAGTCCGATCACAGAATCAAGCAGACCATCCAGGCCAACTCCGAACTGTTGAGACCAGCCGCTGACGGGGTCTTGGAAATCAACGTGCCATCGCCAGTTTATGGCCAACCAGTCATTGGACGGTATGTGGAAACTCACTGGATGCAAGTGCCGCCAGAAAACGGGAGCGATGACACCTGTCGCGGTTGCGAAAACAGCCAGTCGACGCGGTAAAGCGTGCCCATCCCACTGGATTAGAGCCGCTGCGATCAGCACGCATCCTAGAAAACAGTGAAACAGGTAGATGCCAACGAGATCCCATTTCGTGTACCAGATGATCCAGACGACACCCGCATAACCATTGGGAGTTCTCACTGGGAGGTTGGTCCCACCCGGCAACAGCTCGGTTACGAGGAGCACAACAAACAGCATAGCAATCGACGCTTCGACGGCGGGATATCTGACCGGAATTCGCACCTTGCAGGTTCGGCATCGGCCAAGAAGTCTCAGCCAGCCAACAATTGGCATGTTTTCCCGCCATGAAAGTCGTTGGTTACAGCTTGGGCAATGTGACCATCCCAGCAAACGACGTCCGACAGGCAGCCGATAGATGACGACATTCAGAAAGCTGCCGACCGTCGCTCCCAGCACCAGAAACCAGCAATGCGTGAAGATTTCCAGTTTCCAGATATTACTGCGCTGGGCGTCGGTAAGTTCGTCACTTGGAGAATGATTGACGGAGCGCGAACTCAAGGGCGGTGAAGTCTCAGATTTCTCAATCGACGGTTCGTAAGCAACAAGTGAAGTGTCGTCTGAAGGAGTCGGATCCTGGCCCAATGCCGTTGACGCAGAAAGTGCGAACAACATTATGACCAGATGCCGGAAAAGGGCGGGCAGTGGGTGGGGATGCAGGACGACCTCGTTGCCCATGTTTCAAACGTTCCGTCTGGATTTATTCCGCAATGGACGTGGCGTTAGTGCCGGTTTTGATTGGCGGCATTTTCAGGTCACATTCATCGCAGTGCAAGGCTGTTGCATTTGGGGGATTTTCGAAGGTGATCATGCAGCGTAAATATGATTCGGTAGACTTACTCGGCGGCGTGAAAAAGTATCGGTACCGGCGACATCCCCTCGCCGTGCTGCGGCAGGATGCCGCCGATACGTTGGCGTGCTGATTCCCGGCTGCTGCTTTTCAGAAGTTCTCGTCACAGGAAAGACGGTTGCGAGTCTCTCTGTCGATTACAATGTATCAATAGCGGACCAGGCCAGAACGTCACCTGGTCTGATGCAGACCGGTAACGAACCAGTCGACATTTCGAGTACGGCCACACTTCGCGTTTGCGGGATAAGTGTTCGCCACGGGCGAACGTCACGGTGAATCTCAATTACGCATAGATCACCGTCAAGGAACACGACATCTATTGAGAATCGCATCCAGAATGTGTGGATGCTTGAACACGGTCGCAACAGGATCGCGTGTCCGTCGGGCAGTTGTTTTCTAAACTGCAGACCTTTGAATCTTTGCCACCAGCTATCAGCAATCTCGACGGTCGTTGCGATCGTCTCACCCGACTGAGACACCAGCGCTGTCTCAGACTGTCCGGCGGATTGTGGCATCAGCAGCTCCGGAATCACGAATTTTTTATTGCCCCAGTGACTGA
>JADHNX010000088.1 GCA_016779365.1 Planctomycetaceae bacterium | reverse complement strand
GAGTTCCAGAAGTCGCTGCGGACTTTCAGCGATGTGCTGTCTTCATTGACCCACGCCGATGACCAGACCCAGAACGACAACAGCCCGATGTAAATCGTCAGTCGGAACAGACTGAAATAGCCGCCTGCAAGCGGCACGGTCGGCGACGCGCTGTTGGGAATGGCGTTGCCTCGGAAGAAGGGAACGGGCGACGGTGGCCAGGTCGTTCCCGGAAGGGTGGCGATCACGCCTCCGGCTGGAGCAACAGGGCCACCAGCAGAACCGCCGGTCGCCGCTGGTGGGCCAGTGTTCGGTACTGCGCCTGCTGATGTGAGGTCGACGGGTGGGCTGCCTGGTGCTGCCGAATCCTGTGCACTGGCGAAACTTGCACACAGCAGCAGCAGCAGAGCACCAAAGACGGCACCGACACAAGCGATCGTTCTGCGAAGTTGAGTATTCATATTCGGACAGCAACTGAGGGCAGATGACCCGCTGGTCGCAACCAATCGACCTGCTCGGAACGAGAAGGGCCATCGTAGTGAGCAAGGTTAGCCTTTTCTACACTTGCCACTTAGAACGCTGCTGCTGACGCATCGAAAAGCGATCTCCGTTGCGTTGCAAAATCTCTGGTCGCTCCTGAGACTCCGGCAGGCGTTCGACTGTTGTTCTGAACGTCGAAATTCGCCGCCGCCAACTCGCCGCCGCCAACACGCCGAATTCAACGGAAAGATTCTCATGGACGATTGCTACCGCATCTCGGACACAAGTCAGATTCTGACGCCAGCGCTGGTTGTCTTTCGAGACATGGTCGAGCGGAACCTCGACCACATGGTGGAAATCGCTGGCGATGCGTCGCGGCTTCGACCTCACTGTAAGACTCATAAGACACGTGAAATCATCGAACTGGAGCTGGCTCGCGGAATCACTCGGCACAAGTGTGCGACGTTCGCCGAAGCCGAGATGCTGGCCGACGCTGGCGTTAAAGATATTTTTCTGGCGTACAGTCTGGTCGGGCCAAACATCGGTCGAGCGGTTGCCTTTCGGCAGAAGTATCCGGACGTGGAATTCTCGGTGACGGCTGACCACAAAAAGCCGATCAGGCAACTCGGCGCGGCGATGGTCGATTCGTCCCTGACAATCGGTGTTCTGCTCGACATCGATACCGGCCAGCACCGAACTGGCATCTCCGTCGGCCCGGAAGCGAAAGAGTTGTACCGCCTGATTGTGGAAACGGACGGCCTGGCTCCCAACGGGCTGCACGTTTACGACGGGCATCAGCACCAGAGCGATCGCGACGAACGACGCGCCGCCGTGAATGCAGAATGGGATCGCGTCGTCGAATTTCGAAAGAGTCTCGAAGCAGAAGGCTGGCCGGTGCCGCGACTTGTCTGCGGAGGCACGGCTTCGTTTCCGATCTATGCAGAGAAGTCAGATTCCGGCATCGAGTACAGCCCCGGCACGTGCGTCTACAACGACGCTGGCTACGGCGGTCGTTTTCCGGACATGGTCTTTCCGCCAGCGGCGATGATGCTGACTCGGGTGGTCAGCCGGCCAACGCCGACACGCATCACGCTCGACATTGGCTACAAGGCCGTTGCTTCCGACCCACCGGCCGGGCAGCGGCTGACCTTCCCGGACCTTCCCGACGCCGAAGCCGTCCTGCAGAACGAAGAGCACCTCGTGCTGGAAACTTCTCGTGCCGAAGAATTTGAACCCGGCGACGAGCTGCTCGCCATTCCTCGTCACATCTGCCCGACGTCCGCCCTGCACCGAGCCGCGTATGTCGTCTCCGGCGGAGAGGTTATTGGCCAATGGGAAATCGCTTCCCGCGATCGCTGGATCACGATTTAGAGGTGGGTGGGCTCACCAGTTCACTATCCTTGAGTTTGAATCGTTCAAGCGGGACTTCGTAGTCGCCGATGTCGGTTTGCTGCTCATGATGCACTCGGACGTCGAACGACTTCTCGATGTACCCGACACGCTCATGCCAGATTGTGAGTGAGTGCTCGCCCGCCGGAAGTTTCTCGATCGTGAATCTGCCATCGGCGTCGGTCGTTGCCGCGTACGGGTGGTCAATCACCAGCCAGTACGCCTGCATCCAGGCGTGGATGTCGCACTTAACCTTAATCGGCAGAGGTTCTTTCGTTTTGAACCGTGCGACTTTGATCGGCTGACCTGGCTCTGTTGGTCGAACAAATGGTCCAAATTGATTGTTAAAGATCGGATACGGGTGAACGTTATGTTTGAGATCGCTTTCGGCGGCAAGGATGACCTGTTGATCTGTGCGTACAACCATCGTGTGAGGTGCCATGCGGCAGTTCTTCAGTTGCAAGCTCACATGAGGGTGCTTTGATTTTCGTAATTCGGGATGAACGTTGTCTGGATCAATTCTTTTGAGATAGACAAAGGTATTCTGAATTCCGCGATTTTCGCGATGAACGACCAGACCGTCATTTGGAATATTGAGTGCTCCGCAGAAAGCCGCATTTCGGGCTTTAAGATCGCCTGGTTGGACGAAAGGACGAAGCTTCGGTGCCTCACCCTGAAGAATAATTCTGCCAGTGACATCGCCATATTCTTCACTCGCGTTTGCTGCCGTTACGGTGGCAACGTTGATTGTGATCAGCAAAATGCACCAGATTCTGGAGAATGCACTTAGCGTAGTTGGCTCTGGTGATCCGAAGATTTTCATTGCAACCTCTGACTGCTTACTCGGGACTGTTTGGCCTTTTGTTGAGTCATCGATTTTACGGCGAAGCAACCGGTAAACAAAAACGGCGGGAAGATGAAGTGTCTTCCCGCCGTTCCGGTTTTCCTGAGCCGCTCGTTACTTACTCTTTTTCGTCAGCTTTGATTTCGAACTTGGCGGCTGGAGCTTTGACGTCTCCGAGGTCGGTTTTGGCTCCATTTTTGATGGTGGCCTTCATCGCTTTGTCGAGGTAACCAACTCGTTCCTGCCAGACGACAAATTCGTAATCGCCAGCGGGAAGTTTCGGGATGGTGAATCGGCCATCAGCGTCGGTGACGACCGCGTACGGATGATCGACGACCAGCCAGTAAGCCTGCATCCACGCGTGAATGTCACACTTCACCTGCATCGGCAGCGGCTCTTTCGAACTGAATTTCGGCATCTTGATTCCGACGCGGTCGTTCGGAGCAACGATGAAGTTCTCGCCCTGATTGAAAACCGGGTAAGTGTGCGTGTTGTGCGGGACGTTGTCGTCGGACTTCACGACGACCTGCTGGTCCGTTCGGACGACCATTGCGTGCGGCTTGAAGACGCATTCTTTCTGATCGAAGACAACTTCTGGTTCTTTGCTTTTGGCCAGTTCCGGATGGATGTCGCTCTTCGAAACTTTTTTCAGGTAAACAAAGACGTGCTGGATGCCTTTGTTTTTCGGATTGATCACCAGCGAATCGTTGACGGTGTCTTTGATCGCGCAGCAGGCCGGCAGCTTGGCCGCCGGGTCGTCTTTTTTGACTTTTGGCAGCAGTTTCGGAATGTCGCCGTCAAAGACGATTCGACCTGTGAGGTCGCCGTAGCCGTCAGCCGCGATCGCCTGGGAACTCAGACCTGCGACGACTGCTGCCAGCAGAGCCGCGGTCAGTCGGAAATTCATCGACATATTCAATTCTCCTGAAAACTGTTTCGGCGGTGTCGTCAGTTGTCTGCGGTGTGAGGAACGTTCCCGACCGGTTTGGCTGAGGAAGAAACCACCTGAAATTGGAAAGGGCATTGTTTATACGTGGTCCGAGGTACGCCTCAGGTCAAAATTACGCGATATTAATTTGTAGCTGCGGCACCTGAATTTGCCAGTATTTCGTGAGTTTATTTCGACCGGTTCAGTTGGCACCTTTCTGGAAAACTCACACTCCGACGCTCCTTGAAATCTGCGGTCACAGATTCAGGGCGGCAGGTGCCGTTTCTGAAAAGTGGTGGGGAGTTGTCGACGGGGCAGGAGTCTGAGTGTGACGATCAGGCGGGAACCGCTGACTGTGCAGCGATCTGAAGCCAGCGTACAGTCTGAAAGATTCGATTGCGAGTAAACCGGACTCTATCCCGAGCAGTGAAACGACTTATATGGGCAGTCTTCGATGCGTAGTGGTTGGCTGTGGCCGCATGGGGCTTGCTCATGCTGAGCGGCTGGCTGCCGATTCACGATCGACTCTGGCCGGTTTCTACGATGCCGATCGCGAGATGGCGACGCGGCTTCGAGACCTGTTGGCTCCGGACGCTCCGGTTTTCGATTCCGCTGAAGACACGTTCGCGCATTCGAATGCCGATGCCGCCGTTATTTGCACTCCGACGACGGCGCACGCATCGCAGGTTCAAGCCGCCGCCAGTCACAACCTGCACGTGCTGTGTGAAAAGCCGCTCGGAGCGACCCGCGACGAAATCATCAGTCTGATCGAGCTGTCGCGAAGTCTCAGTGGTCGGCACTTCATGCTTGGATACCAGCGTCGCTTCTGGGCGATCTACCGGCAGATGAAGCAGGAGATCGCGTCTGGCCAGTGGGGCGACATCGTCGCAGTCACGGCGGTGAACTCCGAACGCTGGCAGCAGACGATAGCCGGCACGTGGCGAGACGATGCCGACATTAACTACGGGGGCTATCTCGGTGATGCCGGCAGCCACCGACTCGATAATCTGTTCTACGTGACCGACCTGAAACTCGGAGAGCTGTCAGCACGCAGCACCAAAGCCGGCAGCAATGTTGAGATCGTCACACTGGTCAATGGCGAACTGCTGGACGACTCAGATCGTACCGTGCCGTTTTCGCTTTCGTTCGTCGGAAACTCAAACTCGTTTCACGAGGAGTTGTTCGTCCACTGCGAAAAAGCTGACCTCATCATTCGAGACTTTCAGCTCTTCATCGGTCGCGACGACCAGGTCGAACAGATCGATCTTCCGCCGGAGCAGAGCGGTCGCGATTCAACTCGGAATCCCGTCACCGGATTTCTCGACCTGGTCACCGGAGCCGCCGAAAACATCTCGCCCTTCGAATGCTCGCTCCCCGTGTTTGACATGACGACCGCCATCCTGGACGCTGCACGGTTACGCAACGAGTCGTCAGGCTCCGCCTGAACTATCCGAATTCTCTGAGCGCACCCTGACGAAGTCACGATTTAGATTGAACCACGGAAGGAACGGAAAACACGGAAATCAGAAACGCCTTTCCGTGTCATTTCGTGCCTTGCATCGTTCTTCTTCAAGCCTTGCCCTTTCCTGGATTCCCCGAAACAGGAGTTTCTCATGCCCATTTATCGATGCAGTTTTGCCGCTGCTGTCGTATTTTCGATGATGACCAGTCTGCCGGCTGCCGACCTGAATTCGCAGATCAACGCCATCCGAAACGTGTCCCGAGAAGGGCAGGGGAACGAAGCGGCTGCTGCAGCCGTACGAGCCTTGTCGGGGGCTTCGGCTAACGACCTGGTTCAGATCCTTGCCGCGTTTGAAAACGCGTCGCCGCTCGCCGCGAATTATCTGAGAAACGCCGTCGAGACCGTCGCCGATCGACAACTCGCCGCCGGTAAGTCTCTGCCGAATCAGCAGCTCGAAGCCTTCGTGCAGAAGCGTTCCAACGATCCGCGAGCACGGCGGCTGGCGTTCGAAGTCCTGACGAAAGTCGACGCGACCGCTGCCGATCGATTGATTCCAACGATGCTGCTTGACCCGAGTCCCGAGTTCCGTCGCGATGCGGTTGAGCGGTTGGTCGCCGAAGCGGAGTCACTGGGCAAAGATGCGACCGACCAGGCAAAGCAGATTTATCGCAAAGCGCTCTCCGGCGCGACGGATTCGGATCTCGCGAAGAAGATTTCAGAGTCTCTGAAGAAGCTGGGTGACGACGTCGACCTCGTCCGTCATTTCGGATTTCTGACCGACTGGCGAATTGTGGGACCGTTCGACAACCACGACTTCATCGGGTTCGACACGGCCTACGCCCCGGAAGAAGAACTCGACTTTGCAGCGAAGCTCAAAGCGAAAGAAGGCGAAGTCGCCTGGGGCGAGATCACAACCACCGACGAGTTCGGCATTGTCGACATCGCCAAATCGGTCGCTCCGCACAAAGGCGCGGTGATGTACCTCGCGACGACTTATGAGGCTGCGGCAGATCGCAATGTCGAGTTTCGTTTCGGAACGCCGAATGCCTGGAAATTGTGGGTCAACGGAGAATTTCTCTTCGGTCGCGACGAGTATCACCGAGGCATGGCCATCGATCAGTACCGAGTTTCGGCAAAGTTGAAAGCAGGAAAGAACGTCATTCTGTTGAAGCTTTGCCAGAACGAGCAGACCGACGACTGGGCACAGCGATACCAGATCCAGATTCGCGTCTGCGATCCGTCCGGCGTCGCCGTTCTGCCAGTTAACTCAGATTCAAAATCAACGACCAACCTTAAGCCATCAAAGAGTCGATCACCGAGACTTACGGCGAGCGTAGAAGGAGCTTCAGAATGATCAACCTGCAAACATTCGGTAAGGCCGGTTCCTGCCGGCGGGTGGAAAACGTCACGGCACCTAATGCAAACGCTGTTCGACGAATCGTTCCTCTGGTCGCGGCTGTCGTTTCAGCCACCTGCCTGACTGGAGCCGACTGGCTGCAATTTCGTGGTAACGATGTTTCCGGAGTCTCGGCACTGTCTGAGATCCCGACGACATGGTCGGACACCGAAAACGTCGCCTGGAAAGTCGATCTGCCTGGCCGTGGATTGTCCGGTGCCATCGTCATCGGTGATCAGGTTGTCGTGACGGCCAGCAGCGGCTTTCGGCAGGACCGGCTGCACGTTCTGTCGTTTGACCGGGCGAGTGGCAATAAAAACTGGGAACGTCAGTTCTGGGCAACCGGTCGCACGATGACGCATCCCAAGATGTGCGTCGCGACGCCGACTCCGGCTTCCGATGGCGAACGGATTTTTGCGTTCTACTCAAGTAACGACGTCGTTTGCCTGGACCTCGACGGAAACCTTTTGTGGCTGCGAGGTCTGACTCACGATTTTCCAAACGCCAGCAATAGCCTCGGCATGTCGTCGTCGCCGATCGTGATTGGCGACACGCTGATTGTGCAGGTTGAGAACGACGCCGAGTCCTTCGCGACGGGCCTCGACACGTCGACCGGCAAAGCTCGCTGGAAGAAAGTGCGACCAAAGAAGGCAAACTGGACGTCACCAACGCTCTGGCAGAATGGAGATTCAACGGCGCTGGCTTTGCTCCAGTCTTCAGCCGGGATCGAAGCTGTTGACCCTCGAACGGGCGAGACTCAATGGAAGTTCGGCGATGGCGCGTCGACGATTCCTTCATCAGTGGTCACGACCGATGCTTTGCTGATTCCGTCGAACGGTCTGACGGCGGTGCGACTTGGCGAAAAGGTCGACGATGCCGAAGGTTCTCCGGAAGTCCTCTGGAACGATTCGAAACTCGGCCCCGGCACGTCGAGCCCGATCGTCGTCAACGGCAAAGTGTTCGTCGTGAACCGGGTAGGTGTCCTGCAAGCCGCTGATGTGAACACCGGAAGTACTTTGTGGAAGCTTCGGCTTAAAGGACCGTTCAGCGCGACTCCCGTCGCCGCTGGCAAGCACCTGATTTTCTTCAACGAAAAGGGAGATGCTCAGGTCGTCGACATCAGCGGAGCCGAAGGCGAAATCGTCGGCGAGAACTCCGTCGGCGAGACCATTCTCAGCACGCCAGCTATCTCCGACAACGAAATGTTCGTCCGCAGCGACGGCCACCTCTGGAAGATCGCCAGGTAGCGGAAAGATCAAATCGCAGAGAGCCACTGAGGACGGAAGCGGAGAACGCAGCGGGCATTTCTGGCGTTCACGCCGATCGAATGTGCAAAACGAAAAACGCAGAGACCTCTCCGGCCTCTGCGTTTTCCTCTGTGTCGCTCTGCGATTTTTACCGAACTAACGACTTGCAGACTGCATTCGCTCCAGGCTTTCGGCAAAGTAACGCGGGTCTGCGGCGAAGGTGGCTCGGTGTTCGAGTGATCGGAACAGGACGATCTTCCCTCGGTAGACGGCGGCGGTTGAGGCGGCTCCAAGGGTTTCATTTTCGCCTTTGACTGAGGCAACCAGGCAGTGGCCGTCGGCGAGGGGCCAGTACTTTGCTGGTTCGGCTCGGAAAGCCGCCTGGTGTTTTTCTGAGGCGAAGTGCAGCCTTAGGCCGCGGTACTCTTCGGTGATCTTCGAGTTGCCTTGCACCAGGTCGCGATCGTCGAGCATCGACACCAGACACATTCCAGAGAACGCGGTCTGAGGGGCGGGCATACGAGCGGCGACAGGCTGTGCGACCGGTTTTGCCGGGGTCTTCTTCACGACGGCCTGTTGCAGTTGCGGCTTCTGTTCTTTGCAGAATGGCGAAAGGTGTTGAGCCATTTGGGGAGCCGGATGGAAGCCCTTGATTCTGCCGAGCACGTTCAGTTCGGGAGAGATTACAACGGTCGATGGAAAGGCCTCGATGCCGAGTAACTCGACGGCTCGTTCATTTTCGTCGGCGTCGAGGACGACCGGAACGAAGTACTCGTTGACTCGGGCGATCAATTCCTGATTGGTGAAAGTTTCGTCCAGCAGCTTGTGACAATAGTGGCACCACGAAGCGGTGAACGTAATCAGAATCGGCTTGCCCGTTGCCTGGGACTCGGCGGCAGCCTTCTTCAAGTCGTTGCCCCATTTCAGTTCCGCCGCAATTCCGGCGTTGTGGAACATGACGACGATGACAAGGGCTACCAGAACCGTGACTGCTTTTTGCCCGAATTTCATATCGCACCTGGCGTTAGCGAGTGGTCAAATGTTGGCAGGTGCCGGTCGCGACCGGCTTTCCCGCCTTCCAACACTCACTATCGGCACAATCGGGGGGGCAGACTGTAACTCACCAGACAATCAAACTGTGGGATTCTCAACAACTCAGAGTTCTGAACCGCAAGCGGGCACCAGCAGTCACGATAGAAGTGGAGAATGTTTGGATGAGTTGGGAAATTTACTCAAGTCTCAGTTCAACATGCTCGTCCAGCGGGATGAGTTGAAGGATTCAGGGATCGTTCGGCTTTGATTCAGCCGCAGATCGGTACCGACAAACGCAGGATGCAATCTGAGGAATCGGCGATCTTCCGTGCCGATCTGTGGCCAACTGACGGCGGGAAAATGCTGGCAGGGCTGGCGGTTAAGCGAATTCTGGTCCGCGCATGAAAAAGGCTGCTCCGTCGGAACGAAGCAGCCTTTGAGAAATCTCTGTGAACGACTGGTCGCTACTCGGTGATGATGTCGCGGACGGTGCCGCCGCCAGGGATCATCGGCAGGACGTGCTCCTGGTAGGGGCAGATCATTTCGAGCAGGTACGGGCCGTCGTATTCGATCATTTCTTTGATCGCGGCTGGCAGATCCGCTTTCTGACTGATCTGTCTTGATCCGACTCCCATGCTTTCGGCCATTTTGACGAAGTTCGGGAATGTCTCGCCGAAGGTTCCATCACCCTGGCCGATGGCCATCTTGTCGTCGATGGGGCCGAGGTAAGTGTGTGCCCTATTGCCTTCCATGAAGCGGTCTTCCCACTGCATAACCATGCCAAGGTGCTGGTTGTTGAGCAGGAAGACTTTGACATTCAGCTTCTCACAGAACAGTGTGGCGAGTTCCTGAATGTTCATCATGACGGAGCCGTCGCCGTCGATATCGATGACCAGAGCTTCTGGGTGAGCGGCCGCGACGCCCATGGCCGCTGGCAGGCCGAAGCCCATTGTTCCCAGGCCGGAACTGCTGAGCCAACGCTTCGGCTTGCTGAATTTGTAATACTGAGCGGCCCACATCTGATGCTGGCCGACGCCGACCGCGACGTAAGTGTCGAGGTCTTTCGTCTGTCGCCACAATTCCTGAATGGCTTCCTGCGGATAGATGAACTCGTCCGACTGCGAGTGTTTCAGCGGGAACTTTTCTTTCCAGTCAGCACACTGAGCACGCCACTCGTCGATCTTCGGGCAGTCGTCTTCTGACAAAGCTGCGTTCAAAGCCACGAGGAAGTCCTTCACGTCGGCGACGATCGGGATGTGGGCTTCCTTGTTCTTGTGAATTTCCGAAGCGTCGATATCGACGTGAATGATTTTTCCGTGCAGAGCGAACTCGTCCAGCTTGCCGGTTACTCGGTCGTCGAATCGGACGCCCAGAGCCAGCAGCAGGTCGGCTTCGTCGATAGCCTTGTTGGCGTAGACGGTTCCGTGCATGCCGAGCATGTGCAGAGACTGTTCGTGATCACCAGGGAACGCTCCGATGCCCATCACGGTTGTGGTGACGGGAATGCCGGTTTTCAGCGCGAAGGCCGTCAGCTCTGCAGAAGCGTCGGCGTTGATGACTCCACCACCGACGTAGAGAATCGGCTTTTTGGCTCGACGAATAGCCGCGATCGACTGGCGAATCTGCTCGGGAGCCACTTTCCGCTGGAGCGGCCGATAACCAGGCAGCTTCATGGCCGGGTCGTAATCGATCTCGTCTTCCGGCATCGACGCCAACTGAATGTTCTTCGGAAAGTCGATCAGAACCGGGCCGGGCCGACCGCTTTTCGCGACGAAATAGGCCTCCTTGACGATCCGCGGAATCGATTCGAGGGCTTCTCGAACGGAAGCAGGATCTGTGTAGTCAGCGGCGGTGATCATGTAGTAGTGCTTGGTGACCGCTCGGCAGATCTCGACGATCGGCGTTTCCTGGAAGGCGTCGGTACCGATGACTGCCTGCGGAACCTGACCCGTGATTGCGATCAGCGGGATGCTGTCCATCTTTGCGTCGGCGATCGATGTGACAAGGTTGGTCGCTCCCGGACCGCTTGTCGCCATGCACAATCCGACGTTGTCTGTCGTTCGCGAATGCCCCTGAGCGGCAAATCCGCCACCCTGTTCATGCCGCGGCAGAATTGTCCGGATGCGGTCTTTTCGGCGAGTCAATGCCTGGTGCAGCGGCATGCTGGCTCCACCTGGGTAGGCAAAGATCATGTCGCCACCGTTGCGTACCAGAGCCTCGATCAGAATATCGGCGCCGGTAATTGTTTTGGTACTGGTTGAACTCTGCTGAGCGGTCGACACTGTGCTGCTTCCTGAAAACTGGGGTGAGAACGAGCCGAGAAGTGTACCGCGACTTAATGACGGTCGCGAGTGTTGATTTCGGTCTGTGAGGCCGGAAAGACGGCTCCGCGACCACAGTTGGCCTCGACAATCGACCGACACGGTGAAGGTCTGTCAGGTTGTGTCGATTTTCCCGGTTTCTTGAG
>JADHNX010000087.1 GCA_016779365.1 Planctomycetaceae bacterium | reverse complement strand
AGAGTCCTTCGTCGTCGATGCGGATGATGCCGAGGTCTCGCAGCAGCCTCATTCGACCGGCCTGGTAGTTCAGCCAGACACTCATGAAGTTGTTCTGCGAACTTCGCAGGTCGGAAAGTGCTGTCAGCAGATTGAGCGCCGCCGTCGGTCCGAATTGAACCACCGGTTGGCCCGGTTGTGCCGGCGGCGTCGGTTTGTTGAAACTCTCTCTCGTCTGATCAACTCGGCGGATCGAAATCGCGACGGCTCGACGTTGAATTTCCAGATTGACTCGCAGTTGCTCCAGCTCGCGCAGCAACGTTCGCAGCCCGCGATTCACGCCGTCTTCGTACTGAATCATCTGCCTGCGAGCCTGTTGATAAAAAATCAACTGCTGCCGAAAGTCGTTCCGTTCGACGCGCCGGTTGAATGGCGTGTCGAATCTCAGGCCCGCCGAAACGGTCGTGTCGCGAGCTTGAAACTTCACGGAGTTGTCTCCGACCGTCCCCATTTCGCCACTCAGGACGACATCAAGATTCGATTCGAGGCGGTTTCCGTTGAACTCGATCAGCCGCCACGTGTCGACCAGCGCGGCTCGGTTGTTCATCCAGTCAAGCCGGTTGGAGCGGGCGATTTCCAACGCTTCAGCTGGTGACAACTCGATCGGCTCGATCGAGATTGATTCCAGCCTTGCGCGAGCTTCGATCAGTGTCAGCTCGCTCAGCAGATTTGTCATGTCAACGTTGAGCGAGATGATGGCCGCAACGGTTTCCGCCCGGTTCTCTTCACTCAGTCCATCCTGAATTGCCTGCAACGAAGCGGCGGTCTGGTTGAACTGTTCGGCCAGGCGATTTCGGTTGGTCCGAAGCTGCTCGACGTCGCGTTTCAGAAGTCGTTGTTCCGTTGGCGTCATCGATTCAGCACGATCGGCGTTTGTTGCGTCCAGGCTTTCAATGTTGGCCTGCGTGTCGATCAGCCGTTGATCAATGCGGGCTCGCAGCGTTTGCTGTTGCTGCAAAGTTGCCTGCAACTCGGCCACGGTCGGCAGGGACTCAAGCTCTCCGAACTGGTCGACCAGAGTGGAAAGATCCGACTGGATGTTTGCGATTTCCCGGTTAAGAAACTGAAACGGTGCAATCAGAGTTTCGTCCAGCACGATCGGCAGGTCCGGAGGCAATCCCAGCGTGCCGGTCTTGAACCCGTCGAGTTGATTCTGCAGTCCGTTGCGGGCCTGCAGCAGGTTGGCTCGTTCGGTCTCGATGCTTTGTCGAAACTGGTCGACCTGAGCGATATCGATCAGCCCGGCATCCAGATGCGCTTCCAGAAGCTGCAACGTTTGCTGTTGCGCGGCGAGGCTGGATTCGGTATTGCGAATCTGCTGGTTGGCCTGAAGCAGTCCGATGAAGCCTCCGACCTGACCAGCACCACCGCCAGCGAAACCGGAACCAGTGATACCCGCTCCGCCCGCTCCGCCACCGCCACCGCCACCGCCGCCACCAAATCCGGTCGCGTCACCGACGCCGCCGAAACCGCCAGCACCCTGACCACTGAAGCCTGACAGGCCGGAACCACCCGAGAATCCACCTCGACGAGAGGGACGAGTTGTTCCGTTTTCGCCGATCGCGATCTGTGTGTAAAAGCCCTGTCGAAAGTGCTCGAACGCTCGCATGTTGGCGAGCAAAGTTCGCTCAGCGATCGTGAGCGTTTCCAGAGCGATCTGCCGCCCGCCTCCTCGCAGCAACGGCTGCACGAGTGAAAAGCTGAGTGCTGATGTCGCAAAGTTGGTATCGCCGCCGGAAAACGTCCACATGAACGAGTTCGCAAATTCCACGATCAGTTGTCCCGCCGTCGCCATGTTTCGCCGCAACTGGATGTCCGTCCGCGTGCCCACGTCGAACGCGCTTCCGCCGGGGGACTCACTGCCGGCAATGGTGGCGGTCGAACTGTTGAAGAACGATCGTCCTCCCGAGCCGGTTCCCGCGCCGCCAAAGAACTGGGTATCGAGGCGAAATCGTTCGGTGCTGACGTCGAGCGCCGACAGGTACAGCGTTTCTACGGAGCCCTGCCAGGTTGTTGAGTGAATCTTCGCCAGCCGGACCGCGCCTTCCAGATCGAGGATAATCTGCCCCTGATCGTCAACTGGAACGTACTGATTGAGCTGCTGTTTCCAATCGGGGTTCTCCAGATCGGTGATGTCGCCGTTCTTGTGCCACTTGTCCCAGCCGTTCTTGCCATCGACGTAATGCATCAGCTCGTGCGAAGCCTGATCGTCAGGTGGCATCGGCGGATTAACTTTGTCGTAGGCATCGTGGAAGCGGCTGCGAGAATCCATCTCGACGCTCTGAAACGGGACATCCCACTCCGGAGTCGCTTTTTCTTCGATCAGGCAGGCAACCTCTTCGTCAGCCTGATCGCGGTACCACTCGCGTGAACACCCGACGGGCAGAGTCGCCACAAGGCAGGCGAGCATCGTCGGAATTCTCAGCCGGTTTAAAGAGAAATCTCGCGAGTCAGCAGGTCTGCCAATCGTCGCCTGTTTGCAGCTTTGCTGAACTCTCACACCGTACCCCCCGGAAGCGGTGACCGAAATTGATACACCGACAGCGTCTCAGCGAGGCGCCGTCCAACCGTGTCTCATCGACCGGGACCGGGATCCGGCTTTAACGATAATCTGGTTTGTGACGGCTGAGCCTCCGCCCGAACGGCCAGCATTCACAGGTCTGGCTGTGCCCGACGAAGTCGCTCAAACGTTGACCTCTAAACGCTTCCTTGCGGTTTCAGTCGCGCTGGCGACCGTTGACAACTCACAATCATCACCACAGATTTCGCACCCGTTGGGCATGGACAACTTGTGGTGCCCGCCTCAGAACCAACTCCCCGTCTTACCCCGGAGAAATACAACGTGGACGCAACGGAAAAAGAACTGCTCGACCTCTCGCAACAACTGCTGAACTCAATCGACCAACAGGACTGGGACGCGTACACGCGACTGTGCGATCCGGAACTGACCGCCTTCGAACCCGAAGGCGTCGGCAACGTCATTCAAGGCATGGCCTTTCACAAGTTCTACTTCGATCTGGAATCAAGCGGCCTGCCGAAGCAGTCAAACATCAGCTCGCCACTGATCCGAGTCATCGGCGACTGCGCCGTGATCACCTACATCCGAGTCTGCCAGCGACTGAATTCGGACGGAAGCGTTCCCTCAGCGGCTTACGAGGAAACTCGCATCTGGGAAAAACAGAACGGCGAATGGAAGCACATCCATTTCCACCGATCGCCTCCCGGAGCGTAATCGCTTGCGAGGTCTGGCCTGGGAACCCGTCTGTCTTTGCTGCATTATTCGGCTGGAACTCTCGTCTCGAGACTCCGGACTTTCGTCTGTGGACCCTCGCAAAACCTCATCTTGACCCGTTCTGGCTATCTGCGTAATTTTCTCTCTCAACCTGTCGGTGAGGCCGTTCTGACTTCACTCACACCCCTCTGATTTCCCTCCGAGTCGCATCTTCGACTTCTCAATCTGCACCCGACACCGTCGGCGATTCTGTTTCGCAATTCGGCTGTCGACAATGCGGTCCCGTCCAGAATCTTGCGGAAAGGATTCCCATGAAACGCCTTGTTCTATCGATGGCGAGTGTTTGTGCTGTTTCTCTGTTGAGTGGTTGCTGTGCGCCGCTGTGGACCCCGTTTGGAGGCTGCGGAGGCGGTTGTGCTCCAGTCGGCGGCTGTGGTCCTGCCGGATGCCCTCCGGGAATCGGTTACAACCAGGGCGTCGGCACGATTCAAACCGGATACCCACAGGGGCCGGTCGCCTTTGCACCATACGCTCAGCAACAGGTTGCCTATCCGCAGATGATGCAGCCGACCATCGCGATGGATTCGCTGCCAACCTATCGCTGAGAACTCGTGCGGTGTCACTCAGCCAAAAAATATGAATTCTGCGATGAGACCACCAGCCGGCAGGTATGTCATTTCCTGCCGGCTTTTCTGCTGCGCTGATGGTTTTCGAGACTGCCTGGGGCGAATCTCGAAACCTTCCACGATCGACGGGGTTTGAGATCCTCGGACGCTGGACAGTTCGCCGTTCTGGCGACTTCACAAGCCGGACCGTTTCTGACTTGGGCCTGTCAGACCTCTGTTAATCGGGGGCGAGAGGAATCGATCGATCCCGGTGTCGAATTCTGCGAGACTCTCCTCTCACAAATAAGTCCGTCAGAGAATTCTCTCATCACAATTTCCTCATCTGGACCGGAATGTCCTCGGCTACTCACCAGATTGATCAGAACGCCTGGCTTCGCGATCCGGACGTGCAGCGCATGTTGCGGGTGCGGGATGACGATGAGGCTGCGTTTGGTGAACTTGTCGAGGCGTACCAGAATCGCTTGATCGGAATTTTCACGCACGTGCTGCACGACAGCGCGGCGGCCGAAGACCTGGCGCAGGAAGCGTTCCTGCGAGTTTATCGCGCGAGGCATCGCTACCAGCCGACGGCGAAGTTTGCGACGTGGCTGTTTCGCATCGCGAATAATCTGGCAACGAACCGACAGCGGTCAGTGTCTCGGCGTAAAGAAGTTTCTTTGAGAGGAGCTGACTCCGATTCACAGGGGCCGCGACCTGAAGAGAATCTTGCCGCTGAAAAGTCAGCACTGATGCCGACTCGCCAGCTTGATAAGGAAGAGATGCGCGAGGTCGTGCGGCAATCGCTCGACACGCTCAACGAGCGGCAGCGGATGGCACTGCTGCTCAACAAGTTTGAGCACATGAGTTACTCAGACATTGCGGCCTCGATGGACCTTTCGGTTCAGGCCGTCAAGTCGCTGCTGACTCGAGCCCGCGAGAATCTTCGTTTGCAGCTTGAGCCCTACCTCACCGGTTCCTGCGATCAGGACTCGAAGAAGAAGTAAACGCATTAACCACTCCGTCGCGGATGGAAATTGCCTGTGTCGACTGACAAAGAAAAAGAAGAACTCGTTGCTTACCTCGACGGCGAATTGCCTGACGAGGCGGCTTCGCGTATCGAAAAGTCACTTGTCGAAGATGCCTCCGTGCGGCGCGATGTCGAACAACTGACAAAGTCATTCGACCTGCTTGACCTGCTGCCAGCATCACAGGCATCTGATGGCTTCGCGGAAAAGACACTTACAGCCATCAGGACCCAATCCAGCGAGACAAAAGCCGAATCAACGGATGCCGACGCGCCTGTCGAGACGACTTCGTCCAATTATTCTCAGCGTGCAATCGTCTGGGGGATCCGCGCAGCAGCGTTCTTTGGTTTGATGTTTGCGGCAACGCTCGGTTTCAACGGAGCCTTCAGACAGAACAGCGAACCGATCGATGAACTGCTCACCGAGTTGCCAATCCTTCAACGGCTGGATGAGTATCAGGAAATTGGCGACGTTGAGTTTCTGAAATCTCTCAATGAAAGCGGACTGTTCAATGAGCGAGACGAAGCTGCTCAAGACTGATTCGCCTTCCCGTAATGGCGATACCGTCTCGAAACAACCAAATCGACTGCTCAGTTGGTTCAGCGACAACCGCTGGTATCTCGCCGGGGCGATTGTTGTGTTGATGATCGCCCGCTCCGAAGCGAAGCGATCAGAAACGCCGGCGATGCAGCAGAACCGCCAGTCGATCGAAGAAATGTCGCGCGTCGAACGTGACCGTTTGCGGCACAACCACGAGCAGTTTCAAAAGCTGTCACGCCAGCAGGTGGAACGGGTGAGAACGATTCACACCGCCGCACAGAAAGATCCTCAGCTCGACAGAACGATCTCGGAATTCCATTCGTGGCTGGCGACGTTGTCGCTGACCGAGCGCGAAGAGCTGCTCGCAACATCGAATGTGGAAGATCGTTTGCAAACCATCCGCCGATTGAAAGCGGAAGCAGAGACTCCTTCCGCCAGCCAGGAATTCAAGCCCTCACTAGACAACGCGACGAGAAATCAATTGACGAATCTGCGTGTTCCCCCACGCGATTACGAGCGGATGATGCGTGCCGCTGCGAAGTGGGCAGAGCTTGATGATTTTCCAACGGCGAAGACTCAGTTGGGGCTGCTCGAACATCACTCGACCGTGCTGGCCGCGATCATGGACAAAGTCCTTCCCGGCTGGCGGCTGGCGGCGAGCCGATCGGCAAATCGGCCACGACCCATATTTCCGGATGAATTGCGTGTCGTCCTGCTGGAACAATTGACCGATTCCAACATGAAGCGAGTGATTCAAGGGCGGCCTCCGACAACGCAGAACATGATGGCGATGATGCTTCTCGCTCGCGGTCTGTTTGACGAGACGAACCGAGTCGCGCAGTCGCTCAATCCCGACGACGACGACCTGGAGCGAGTCTTCCAGAATCTTCCGGAAGCACGCCGAAAGTTTATTGGCGATTTGCCAGACGAAATCAGAGACCGATTCCTGCAGCAGATTTGGGTGACCAGAAAACTCTCTCCGGATGCGGCAGACAGCCTTTCTAAGCTCGGGACTATTTTCGAGAGGTTGTTGAATCGACCGCCCATCGGGCAAGGCAATGGCATCGCGCCGAACCGTCAACGATTTGATGCGGGTGGGTTTCGACCGGCCGATCGGCTCGAAGGGAAGAAACGGTGAGGAATTGATGGCTGTTGTTGCCAGGTAGACCACCAGCAATCGGCTCCGACGAATTCTTACCTGACGAAGAGAATCATGACGCAACTCAATCGGCTCTTTCAGATCGAAGCACGTGGCAGTTCCGTTTCGACAGAGCTTCGCGGCGGAGTCGCGACGTTCCTGACAATGGCCTACATCGTGGTCGCCAACCCGGCGATTCTGAGTGCCGCAGGAATTCCAACTCAGCCGGCAATCATCTGCACGGCTCTCGCCGCTGGTATTTCCTGCATCGTCATGGGGCTGGTTGCAAACTTTCCATTGGCTCTGGCCAGCGGGATGGGGCTCAACGCTTTCATTGCGTTCACGGCAGCTCCGGCAATGGGGTCGTGGCAGGCTGCGATGGGGCTGGTGATCCTTGACGGTCTGATCATCCTCGCGCTCGTCGCTGCGGGGCTCCGAGAGGCCATGCTCGACGCCATTCCGATCGATCTTCGCCGCGCGATGGGTGCCGGCATCGGCCTGTTCGTCGCGTTGATCGGTTGCGTCAACGCCGGCATTGTGACGTCGTCCGGAATGCCTGTTCCGCCGATCAAACCAGGATCGTTCAGCGACCCGACAGTTCTGATCACACTCGGCGGAGTAGTGCTGACGGGAGTTCTGCTGGCTCGAAGAATTCCCGGAGCCATCCTCATCGGAATCGCGGTCTGCGGCCTGGCTTTGCACTTTGCCACAGGTTCGGAAACAACGCCTTCCGGCCTCACGGAATCAGTCACGCTGTTTTCAGTTCCGACTTTTGGCGACGTAACGCAGCTGATCGGTCAGGCGGATGTCATCACGGCTTTGCAGTTCCGGTTTCTGCCGCTGCTGCTGACTCTGTTGCTGGTCGATTTTTTCGACACACTGGGAACCGTGACGGCGATCGGCGATCAGGCGAATCTTAAAGACGATCAGAACCGAATCATCGGCCTGCGAAGAATTCTGGCGGTTGATTCCGCGAGCGCCGCCATTGGAGGTTTCTTCGGAGTCAGTTCGGTGACCAGTTACATCGAATCCGCGTCCGGCGTTTCGGAAGGGGCACGAACGGGGCTGCATACGGTCGTTATCGGAATTCTGTTTCTGTTGTGTATCTTCGCGGCTCCGCTGGTGGCGACACTGCCCGCAGCAGCAACGGCTCCAGCACTGATCGTCGTCGGTTTTCTGATGGCCGAGTCGATTACGAAAATCGACTTCACAAAGCTGGATATCGGCATTCCGGCGTTTGTCACGCTGTTGCTGATTCCGCTGACCTATTCCATCTCTCACGGAATCGGTTACGGACTACTGACATTTGTGACGATGCAAATTGTCAATCTGCGGTTTCGGGAAGTGCATCCATTGTTGTACGGCGCGGCGGCGGTCTTCGCTGTTGCCTTTCTTTGGGGCTGATGACAATTCCACGATGGTTGCACTCACACAAACGGTCGGTACTCCAGCCCGAACGTCGTGGCAACGGCCTGATTTCTGACCGTTCCGTCATGAATGTTGATGGCATGTTCAATGCCCGGATCGTTGACGGCCGCTGACGCCAGTCCGTTGTCGGCAATCTGTAGAACGTAAGGCAGCGTTACGTTGCACAGCGCGTAGGTGCTCGTTCGCCCGACAGCTCCCGGCATGTTCGTCACGCAGTAATGCACGATATTGTCGACGATGTAGGTTGGCTGAGAATGCGTTGTCGGGCGGCTGGTCTCGGTACAGCCTCCCTGATCAATGCAGACGTCGACGATGACGGCTCCGGGTTTCATCAGCGAGAGGTCCTCTTTTGTGATCAACTGAGGGGCTCGCGCGCCTTCGACGAGCACTGCTCCAATGACGAGGTCCGCCTGGCGAAGCTGCTCGCGGATGGTGTGTCGATCGCTGAACAGGGTGTTGACATTCGCCGGCATGATGTCTTCCAGGTAGCGGAGTCGGTCGACGCTGATGTCAAGAATGGCGACGTCCGCCTGAAAGCCGGCCGCAATCTGAGCCGCGTTCTTGCCAACGACTCCGCCGCCCAGCACGACGATATGAGCCGGCAACACTCCGGGAACTCCGCCGAGCAGAATTCCTCGGCCTTCCTGTGGTCGTTCCAGAAATTTGGCACCTTCCTGGATGCTCATGCGGCCTGCGACTTCGCTCATCGGAGTCAGCAGTGGCAGGTCGCCTTTTCGGCCTCGCAGAGTTTCATAGGCGACGGCGGTTGCTCGTGAACTGAGCATCGCCTGGGTTAATTCCCTGCTCGCCGCGAAGTGGAAATAAGTAAAGATGACTTGGCCGGGACGAATCATCGGCCACTCAGACGGCAACGGTTCTTTGACTTTGACAATCAGGTCTGCCTGCGAAAAAACCGATTCCGCATCCGGAACAATTTCGGCCCCGTGATCCTGATACTGCAGGTCGTCGATGCCGCTGCCAACTCCTGCTCCGGATTGAACAAGCACCCGGTGGCCGCGATGCGTCAGCTCTTCCACGCCGACCGGCAGCATGGCGACACGGTACTCGTCGCTCTTGATTTCAGACGGAACTCCAACGACAGACATTGATGTGACTCCTTTGTGTTTGTTCTTGAGGGGCGGCGCTGCCGGACCTCTCTTACTGTGATCAGCGAGTCGTCAGACCCGCTGAGAAAGTCGTTCAGCCAGACGGGACAGCGCCGGGCTGATATCGTCAGGGCGGAGATGGGCGTTGATCAGGCTGAATGATTTTTCGTTGGCGATCGTTTGCTGGCCATACGCTTTTTGCCATCGTGGGGTTTGTCCGGGGCAGCTCCGTTTTTCAAACTCCGTGCGTTGGCCGACGTGTCAGCTTTGCGGCGACTGGTTCGAGTATTTTCTCGTTGGGACTTTTTCTGACTCTGCTTTGCAGGTGACATGGGACTCTCGCTTTCTGACCCGACTTATACGTTGAAACAGAAACGAACTGTTGCCCGAACTGCGTGCGCGAAGTTGTTTGAGCTGAGTTTCGCTGAACTGGACGCTCTCCAAAGCAGCAGGCGTGCAATCGAAACACGAAGCACTCAGAGGCCAGTTGCATTGTCACCGCGAAAACAACCAGGGTGACAGACCAGTTTCGGCGTTGTGAAAGAACACCGGATGCACTGCTTTACCGGTTTGATCTGCTTTGCTGGTCTGATCTTCGTGGCGTCTCGTTTCAGCGTGTGGATAGACTACCGGCTTTCTGCCAGATGTCTTTGGCCAGTCCACCCCGTTAAGTGCCCCGCCTGTTGAATGTTCGGCTTTCTTCAGGAAAAGCGAGTTCATCTCATGTCCCGAATTTTCGCAGCGATCATACTGCTGGTTGCGTTGTCATCTTTCTGCCGTCGGTCGGTTGGTGCTGAAATCTCATTTGAGAACGAAATCGTTCCGCTCCTTCAGAAATACTGTGTGAAGTGTCACCGTGGCGAGAAGCCGAAGGGCGAGTTCGACATCACTCACTTCAAAACCGTCGAGCAGATCAGGAAGGCCCGTGACGAGTGGCGTCAGGTTCTGCTTGTCGTCAGCGAAAACGAAATGCCGCCGGACGACCCACTGCCCTCGGCGGCTGAACGTCAGAAGTTGATCGACTGGCTGAAAGACGTCACAAAGATCGACTGGTCGAAGGTCAGGAATCCCGGACACGTGACCATCCCGCGTCTGACGCGCGACGAATACAACAACACGATGCGCGATCTGCTGGGAGTCGATCTGCGGCCCGGCTCAAGGTTTTCAGAAGATGGTGAAGGCAGCAGCGGTTTCAACACCGACCGCGATGCTCTGTTCGTCACGCCGGCTCAGTTGGAGAAATACTTCGAAGCCGCCGAGCGAGCACTCGACGGTCTCATCGCGCTGCGACACGAGCCGATGAAACGGCACCTCGAAGCCGAAGCGATGTTTATGACTGAAACGAAGGAAACTCCCCAACCGTTTGGCGATGACTTCCTCGGGTTCGTCATGAATCGCGGTCAGATGACGCTTTACGAATCGGTGAATTTTCCAGCCGACGGCTATTACGAATTCCGCATTCGAGCACGCAGTACTGCCGGTCCGACCGGAGCAAGACTCCGGATTAACGACGTCACGCAGGGCGATCTTATCGTTCCCCGGCAAACGCCCGCTGAGTACGCGCTGACGACCTTCGTCGAAAAAGGCAGCCATCAGGTGGCGTGGAATATTCAGGTTCCGACTGCCGCTCAACTGGCAGTGGCGCTGGCGGAAAATCGGCAGCGACCGGAATCTGCAAGCTCAACCGAGAACGATCCGGCTGAACCAGTCTCGCCGCAGAGGGAGACGGCGTCAGAAAAACCTCGCGAGTACACGAAACTCCCGAAGAACGCCAACACGATCATCAATGTCGAGTCGGCAAAAAATCATCCTCGCTATCCGGCAAAGGGAGACGAGCCGAAAGAAATTGCGGCGCTGATCAGGAAGCTCGATGCAGCAGCACTCGGTCTGCAACGCCCGTACGAATGGCTGCGTCTGCACGGTGTCAACGGCGAGCCGAGTCAGCTCGACCGATTTACCGGGTACATCGAAGATCGAATTAAAACCTACGACCAGGCAAAGGCCGAACTCGCCACCGCGTTGAATTTTTCCGAGGAAGAATTCAACAAGAATTACGGCAACGTCGACCGACTCGCTGATAACAAACGCCTTCTGGATCAGGTTTCCGAAACGGTCGCTGAATTTCGCAGGAAACGAAAACAGACTCCTAAGCCGAAGGCGGATGAAAGTCAGAAGCCTGGCAGCGTTCATGTTGACTGGGTCGAAATCACAGGGCCGGT
>JADHNX010000086.1:0-10000 GCA_016779365.1 Planctomycetaceae bacterium | reverse complement strand
TCACACCTTTGCCGTTACCGGATCATCGGGTATTACCCACAGTTTCCCGTGGCTATCCCCGACCAGAGGGTACGTAACCTGCGCCTAACTACCCCGTTTGCCGCTGTCCTCTACATCAATCAGCCGAAGCTTCAATCAGCAGATTCTCGCTCGACTTGCATGCCTAATCCACGCCGACAACGTTCATTCTGAGCCAGGATCAAACCCTTCAAATGATTGCTTAGCCGCTAAGAAGCCAACTCCAAAGAGCCAACAACTTCACGGAACAGAGCGAAAGAAAGGTTGACCCAATGCATCCGTCGCAAGATGGATGCAAAGATCATACAGCAACCGTTTCGAACGTTACTGACCGGCATCCCTGACCGAAGTCAGATCAGCCCGCCAGAAACAAAACTGACTCACGACCTCTCTTGAAGATCACACTCCCGAAGAAATGCTCACCACAAAAAAGACCGTTTCTCAGGGTCTCCAACCAGGTTGTCAAAGATCAGCGACAGCGTCTCCGCTACGGGTAATGCTGTCGTGCGGCGGGAGTATGCCGAGCAGAGACCGGACTGTCAACCAGACGGCAACTGAAAAAATTGAGATTCAAGGGGACCTTGATTCAGATGCCAAAATCCCTTGCAGAAGGGCAGAAACCCAATCGAGCCCAGCAAACCTGGCAGGAAACCCCAAATCGCTTAGTGACGGGTTTTCGCCACCAATCACCATGACTCAGTCAGCGAATGTTTCGGAGAGGTCGATCTGGTAGTTTTTATCGAAGGCTTCTTCGAAATCATACACGTCAAAGAAGTCAGTAAGCTGATCGCGTTCAGTCTTCCGCATAGCGCCGCGTTCGATGAAATCAAAGACGATGCGACCAAAATCATCGGTTGTCCGAATCCCCCAGTATTTCAAAACCGGGATGGTCAACAAACCGAACTCCTGAATCGCCAGCTCACGGACACCGTCGAGAAGTTCAGGCCCCGAAATGTGGGCACTATCTTCGTCGAACCCATGCTCATCCTGAACAGCATCAGGAGTGCGTCCCAACCGACGCTGGGTAAAACGCAGTGCCTGATCGACGAAACGATAAGCATCCGGGTGATACTTCAATGCTGCTGTTGGAGTTTTGATCGTGCTCATTCTCGTCGACCTCGGTCCACCATCCGGTCAAAGGGCATCCACTCTTAGAACGACGTTTGCCGATTCAGAAATTCGATTATGCCAGACTGCGTCTGGCGAATTCCATTTCATCGTGACACGACTCCGTCGGTTATACAAGATCTCAACAGGCAACTGAAGGCAGCGTCTTGATGTGGCCGGAAATCCGGCGGCATATCCGCCATGTTCCTGCGAAGACTCCACGTCGACCAAGCTTCACGCAGTACGACCAAAGTACAGACAACACAGACCCAGGAAAAGAATAAGCCGAACGGTTTTGGCGAGCCATCACTCGGCGCCCCTTCAAGTCAGGGATTGCAGACGAACCGTACCATCAGAGACAGTTTCGGAACCAGCAATTCCTGCCTAACCCGACTCTCCCGACGTCCTTGACCGTTGAACGATCAGCATCTCAAGCCGGGCACCAATGTGAGCCGGAGACTCTGCACTCGAGATTGGCAATTCGACGCACTCTTCCAGATTGCGATACCAGGTGTGCTGTCGCTTGGCGAACTGGCGGGTTCGCGTTTGAATCAGCTCGGCAACGGCTACACGATCTTCGACTGTCAATTCACGGTCGCAATCGCCGACCAGGGCGTCAATCACTTCTTTGTAGCCTAAGCCCTGCGAAGCCGTCTTTCCGATTGGCGGGTCGCACTTCATCAGTTCACGGACTTCGTCCACGAGGCCGGCTTCGAACATGGCCATGACCCGATGATTGATTCGGTCGTGAAGCCAGTCACGGTCCGGAGACAGCCAGTAGACGTGAGGCGGTCGCTGCCCTTCAGGCAGAGGCTGCTGCTTCTGCTGAGACGACAAAGTCGAACCTGTCAATTCAAACACTTCGATTGCCCGAATAATTCGACGCTGGTCATTTGGATGAAGTCTCAATGCGGCATCAGGATCGACTCTTTCGAGCTGCCGCATCAGCCAGAAGTAATCGTCGCGGGCTGCCGCTTCATCAGCCTGCGCCTGCAAACGATTACGAATTTCCCAATCGGCAGGCGGCCCCTCAAAGACTCCTCGCAAGACTGCCCGGAGATAGAGCCCTGTCCCTCCGGAAAACAGTGGGACTCCCCCTCTACCGACGATGTCCTCACAGACTGACCTTGCCGCCTCAACGTATTCCGCGACACTGAACTCTTCGTCCGGATTGCGAATATCGAGGAGGTGATGCGGAATCTCTTGCTGAAAATCTTTAGATGGCTTCGCCGTTCCGATATCCATGCCTCGGTAGATACACATGGAGTCCAGAGAGACAACCTCAATCTTTGGAATGCGAGATACAAGCTCCATCGTCGCGTCAGTTTTTCCGACAGCCGTTGGGCCAGCCAGGAAAATGCATTGCCGCAGGAGTTCAACAGGAAATTGTTGATGCATGAAAACACTTTCAGCCGAGTCATTCGAATTCGAAACGAGCATCACCATCGAAAATCAGCGATCAGATTCGTGACCACCGATCGACTGCGACAGCGGAGTGAGAATTACGCCCGGTCGCCAGGAAAAGCAATGACGTCGCAGATCTCACTCTTTCCAAGAGCCATCATCAAGAGCCGATCCAACCCCAGGGCGACGCCAGAGCAGTCAGGAAATCCTGCCCACATTGCTTCTGCAAGAAGTGGAGCACCAGGCAAAAGCTGATGCCCGCCAGACTCAGCGTTTACCTGTTCTGCGTGAGACCGCCGCACAAACTCATCGGCGTCTGACAGTTCGTGATAGCCGTTACAAAGTTCGACACCACGATCGTAAAGCTCGAACCGCTCCGCAACACATGGTGCAGACTCCATTGCCCCTTCCAGCCCACAGCGGTTACCGTCATCCTGAAAGCCTTGGCGAACTTTCGCGAGCGCCGCCTGTGACGCTGGATAGTCGTAGACAAACTGCGGCGATTCGCGGCCCAGATTCGGCTCGACGAGTTCAGCCAGCAGTAGATTCAACCATCCATCACGGTCTTCCGGATGAAGCGAAGTCGGAACTTCCAGCAGATGGTCTGCCGCCAGCCTGCGAAGATCGACCGGCAAAAGATTCAGCACCCGAGTCCCAACGAACCGATCGAATGCCTCGTCGTAAGACAGCTTTTCAAACGGTTCGCTCGAAAGTCGTCGAACCGCGTTCGGCGACAGGTCGCCGTCTGCCCGCCTGGCCGCCTCTGAGTAAATCGTCCGAACAAGCTGCTCCACAAAGTCCATCTGAGCGTGATGGTCGTCGCCGACTCGGTACCACTCGACCATGGTGAATTCCGGGTTGTGACGTTGCCCGGATTCGCCTCGCCGCATCGCACGAGTAATCTGAAAAATCGCATCCGCTCCGGCGCTCAGCAGCCGTTTCATTCCAGCTTCGGGCGATGTCTGCAGGTAGTACGGAGTTCCTGTTACGTCTTGAGTGACGAATGGATCGAGATTCGCATCGATCACCACTTCGCGAGACATAATGGGCGTCTCGCATTCCCAATAGCCATTTGCGCGAAAGAACTCGCGCAGCGACGCCGTCAAATGAGACCGCAACTTTAGCGTCTGTAAGCTTGCTGTCGGGAGAAAACGCGGCGACATGAGAAACATTGCTCCAACCAGAGGAATCAAGGCTCGGAGCGTAACGCACGACGAAGCCAGATTCATGCGGAGCGGCGACGACGTTCGTTCGGAACCATGAATGGGAGAACCGATGGATTCTCGCCATCGTCCGGAGACTCAGCCACCATCGGTTGGCCTGCTGCCGACTGTGGTTTCAGGGCTTCCTCACGCACGACTCGTCTCGCGTAGACAAGCCGCAGAAAATCCGGAAACACACTCCACGAGCGGGGCCTTCGATTCCATAGTTCCGCGATACTTCGAAAAAACTGCATCTCGTACCGGGCGACCACCAGATTGTGCAAGGGCTGAATGGGGTCGAAATCGGACGGCTCCCACGGCCTCGGGCAAAGATCGTAAACCTCGGCATCACCTTCGCGAGATCGAGCGGGGATATCGTGAATGACGGCCAGTTCGTTTGCTGTATCGAATTTTGTCGGAAAGACTCGACAGGCTCCGGGGCGATAGTTGTAGATCCCGCACCGAGCCTGCCCCAGTGGATGATCTGCGTCCGGTGCCCCTTCGGTCAGAAACCGGCAACGGGTCGTTTCTTTGAAGTACTCACTATCGTGATGCATGAGCGAAATCACGAATTGAGTTTCCGGCTCGTCCTCAAAGAAAAAGTGAGGCGCATAATTCAGCGCGATACTCCCCTCTGGGTCTTCCCACCGGCAAACAAAATCCCAGAACGAAAGCCCAAGCCCCTGCTCGATCCTCATGATGTCGGCACCGGAGACCGGCACTGCAAAAGAGCGGCAGCAGCCAGCATGGCAATCTTCGCAGGGACTCATCCTTGAACCCTTCAGAACTTCGTTGTCAAACTCGGGCCATGAAGAATGGATCGGGTCCTGCAATTCACTTTTCAAATATCGTTCTGATCGTTTCTGCCGGTTGAGTCGCGACCGGTTATGACGGTAATGATTCCAGCGCTTGAGGAAAATCGCCCAAGCCCGCGAGGTAAATTCCTCCGCAAAACAGAGGACTCGCAATGTTGGATCCGAACCGTCAAAGCAAATGTTTTCCTACAGATTAGGAAGAACTGGCGGTTTCGGTGGCAGCGCCGGCTTCTTCGGTGCCTGCTTCTTCTGCTCCGGCTGAAACAGCACATTCTTCTTCGGAGCGGCTGGTTTTTTCGCCCCCGGTTTCGGAGGAGGCGGAGGTGGGATGAATCGTTGCTGAATGTTGACTCCGTACCCGTCCTTCAACTCGCGTTGCGCCAGCACTGCCCACGGAGTTCCGGGAGCTTCTTCGACGACCAGTTCAAGCAGGTTGCGCGAAGTTTCGGCCACGCGTCGATAGTTGCCGGCATAGTTAATTTTTGTGTCTGGTCGCACAATCCAGTGATTCGACTTCGTCGCGACATCCTCGTTGCTGAGATTTGTCTTCATCGCGGCGAAGGCAAAGTTGTACTCCATGCTGCGAACCTTCTGAGCCAGCAGCCGACCGTAAGTCAGCGCGAAATTAATTCGCCATCTTGACGACGGTTCCAGAGCCAGCGCATCCTCGATCCCCTCAGGAAACGCGCCCTGCAGTATCGTGTCAACGGCCAACTGACTGACCGCAACGGTTTTCTGAGCCTCGCTGGCCACTTGCCTGAAATTGCCGGGAGTCACTCTGAAATCAAGCCGCGGAGTTCCGTTCGCTCGATATTCGCGACTGAGAAACGCCGCCTTCACCACCGCCACCCGAATCGGATGCTTCATCAAATCTCGCTGATACTCCTGAGGCGAGCCGAAGCTGTAGTCAGGAGTAAACGGTTTGAGCGCTGCCGAATCGAAAACACCAAGCGGAGTGAGACCGCTCATCGTCGTCGTGTTTGTCATGAAGTAAACGCCGCCCGTCTCATGAACCAGGCGTGCCAGTGCGTACGGAGCGTACCCTGACGACAGATAGGTGTATTGGTCCCCTGAGTACCAGAAAGGGAGATCGACAACTTCGATCACTGCGGATTCAGGGCCGAGATCAATTGGAAGCTGATACGTTTTTCCGTCTTCCGGAGCCTGATACGGCACGAAGCCTTTGCGGCGACCGAAAACCGCCGAAGGACCGATGACAAAAGCCTTCGCCCCATTTCGCTGACACAGAGAGATCGCAGGCTCCAAAGCTTCCGTAAAATCGTCGCCAGCTTCATCGGTCACAGCAACCAGCATGATCCGGCGATGCTGCTGAACCCGGAAGCGGCCCCAGACTGTCAGAACCTGTTTCACCGCCGTAAAGATGTTCTCGCGACCGGACGGGTCGACCGGCGAATTCTGAATGGCATCGAGAATCGTTTCGAACTTCTCCGTCGGGTTCTCAGTGAGAAATTTCGTCTCCGCCCCGAACGAAACAACGGCACTCAGCAGAGGAATCTCGTGCCGAGGGATCTGGTCGGTCTTCTGAAGGGCATCGAGCTCTCCGTAAACGCGACGCAGCCGTTTGGCAATAATCTGCTTCTGCTTCGCGATACTGCCCGAACCATCAAGCATCCAGACCAGCAGAACACGCTTTTCCTGAAGGTTTTTCGCGACTTCCCAGGTGACCCGGTCAAGTGCCGATTCCAGTTGGATCATCGCCTCGCCGTTTGTCCCGTTGACAACGATGTTTTCGTCCATCCGCGTTCCTTCCGGAACGTCGTAAACCCGCGTCTCGCGTAGTTGCGGAATCAGCTCGTCAACCGGTCGAGGCTCGACTTCCTTCTTCGGCTGATCGGTCATGGCAAGGCCAATACTCGCCGCGTTGATTACTTCTTTGACTTCAAGTTCCCGGTCGTCGGGATTGGCGAGCGTGTAATCGACGATCTCAACCTCTTCCTCTTTTTCCTGAACGTCGACAATCCGGGAATCAATCGGCGGCTCGTACCAGTGCGGCTCCTCTTCGATGGCCATCTGAGCCAGATTCATCAGCAGCCAGAGGTGAGCGATCACGCTCACAACGGTGCCGGCAATGCTGCCTCGGCTGGCGTCTGACCGAAGATCGTCGTCGTCTGCGACTTCGAGATCGATAATTTCTTCGACCCCAACGTCCGCAAGCGCATACTCAAACGGCGCATACTCATCGGTGATCGAGTCGAACGCGTCGCCTCCAAAACCATCCTGAATATCAGCCATGAGCTGCTCCGCTTGTCCAGAAACTGAAAGGCGGGCTGACCGCCTGCTACTTTCAGCTGTTAACCAAAGCCGGCTAAACCTTACCGTTCAACGACTTACCACCATACCACGCCGAGTGTTCGACGCAAAACCTGAACAAACTATCGACACCAGGAGACTGCATTATTCGATCAGATCCTGCAGCACGAGTCGTAAACGTCGGCGAATCCGGTAATTCGCCTGCCGAACGACCTGAGCGCTCACGCCGATTGACTCGGCAACTTCGACAGCACTGCATCCGTCGATGGCGACCCTCAGAAACGCTTTCCAGTTCTGCTCGCTGAATTCCGGTTTGATCATGTCCATCGCTCGCTGAACCAGCAGAGCGTGATCTTCTCCGGCTTCTTCCTCATCATCGTCGCCGAGCGGATCGGGTACCGTGCTCATCCTGTGGTTCGCATCGGTGCCGCCCTGCCCTGCTGGCTGCTGACTCAGCTTCCGAAAATGATCGGCCACTTTCGTCCGGCAAATCGTTCTTAGCCAGGAACGAAAAGAACCGACATCGCGAGTCGGCGAAAACGTCTTGAGATGGGTCGAAACTGACCGAAACGTCTCCTGAAAGACATCCGCCAGATCGTCATCCTGAAGATTCGACCGGCGACACCATTTATGAACGAGCGGGCCGTAAAGATGCACGATCTGATGCCACGCTTCCTGATCATTCGATCGGGCACGCTGCAAAAGGCTCATCGAGGTCGGGTCAAAAGCGTTAGCCGGCACTCGGGCTCTCCACGATTCTCGAGACTGCGAGCGGTGTTCGGGCATTGTCCGGGCGTCGCCAGAGGAATACGAAACGCGAAGCATAACGGCATCGGCGACTGAACTCTCGACCGATGTTCGGAAGCCGGCAGAATTTCCAGCCAAACCTGAGCAGCATTCCAGACCGCGAACTGCCCTCCACAAATTCTCTCTGCGCAGCAAAACTGCTGCCCCGCAACAGCCAGGCTCACCAACGAGCAACCGCATGAGGCTTCTTGACGCACCACAGAACCAGGAAAGTTGAACATACCGTGAATCGGATTTCGCGAAGAACTGGTCGACTGACCTGCCCGGCCATCATTCTGTGCTTCGCCGCCTTGCTGCCGAGCAACTCATTCGGCCAGTCAGACCTCCCGACGGCAGCGATCGAAACTCAACCTGCCTCGCCCGATAACTCTGCAGATGCTCTGTCGCAAGCTCTGAATTCAATCACCGAGGCGGAACTGAAGCGTCACATCGACTTCCTGGCCAGCGACACTCTGCAAGGCCGAGAAGCAGGCATGCAGGGCAACTACGCCGCCGGAGCGTACATCGTCGATCAGCTCAGAAAATCAAACGTCCTGCCGGTTTCAAGTGGAGACGGTTACTTTCACTACTTCCACCCGAATTTCAGAAACATCCTCGCAGTCATCCCAGGCAGCGACGAGAAACTCAGGAACGAATTCATCCTCGTCGGCGGACACTACGACCACGTCGGCTTCGGAAATCAGACGAACAGTCGCGGCCCGTTCGGCGTCGTCCACAACGGAGCCGACGATAATGCCAGCGGAACCGCAGGCGTCCTGGAAATCGCACAGGCGCTGGCCGGTCTGGAAGCAAAGCCGAAACGCTCCATCCTGGTTGCCTTCTGGGATGGCGAAGAAAAGGGACTGCTCGGCTCAAAGCATTTCGTCGATTACCCGGCAGTTTCGCTGTCGAAGATCCGGTTCCACCTGAACGCCGACATGATCGGGCGATTGCGTCCCGACGGGCTGGAAATCTCCGGCTGGCAAACGGTGACCGGTTGCCGGCAGTTTTTCGCTCAGCAGAATTCGCGTGAGCTGAAGTTGCGATTCATGTACTCCTACAAGCCGGAAAGTGACCACTGGCCATTTTTCGAACGACGCGTCCCGAGCCTCATGCTCCACACTGGAAAGCACGCCGACTATCACCGTCCAACCGACGACACTCACCTGTTGAACATGGAAGGAATTCGACAGGTTTCGCAGTTCATGTTGCGCTGCACCGTCGCCGCCGCGAACGCTGAGACTCTTCCCGACTTCCGAGACTGGTCGGCGGAGAACGCAGAGGCGTTCGCACAGAGTTTCAACAGGCCGCCGGAAAGTGAACCATCGCGGCTCGGAGTCACCTACGATGCGACGCTCGCGAAGGAAGGGACGATTCGTTTGACATCCGTCACCGCCGGCAGCCCCGCCGATATCGCCGGACTATTAGCTGGCGATGACATTCTGGCCGTTGATGGCAAGTCGACTGCTGAGTCACCCGACTTTCGATCGCTGGTCATGGAAGCCCAAACCAATGCGAACTTCAGGATTCACAGAAACGACTCCGAACTCGAAACTCCGGTATCACTGCGAGGCAACCCGGTCCTGTTCGGCTTCCAATGGACAATGCACGACGCGGAACCCGGCTCGGTAATTGTGACGCGAGTTACCGAAGGCTCTCCAGCGGCGGCGGCACAGTTAAAATCTCAGCATCGCATTCTCAAGATCAACGAGAAGAAAACCACAACGCGAGACGATTTCGAAAAGCTACTGACCAGCGCCGACGGCTCAATCATCGTCGACGTGGAACTTAACGGGCGTTTCGAAACACTGACAATCGCCAACCAGACGCCATCAACAAACGAGCCGGCAGCGTCGGTCGATTCGAAACAGGCACCTCGCAAAAGAAAATAAGCCGGACATCCCACATGGAATGTCCGGCTTATGGTTAGCTGTCAGTTGTCTTCAGGCTTCCAATAGGGAAGGTCGCTCTTAGTGACGGTGACCGTGGTGACCTGAGTGGCCGTATGAGCGACCGAAGCTGAACCCGCTGCGTCCCGAACCAAACGTGATGCTGAATCCCGGCCGCGAGTAGCCAAACAATGGCTGCGAGTAACCATAGGTCGGACGATAGCCGTAACTCGGCCGGTAGTAGCTGTTACTGTATCCGTAGCTGTAACCTGGTCGGTAGTAGCTGCCACTATACCCGTAGCTGTAACTCGGTCGGTACGTCCGGCAGTGATCAGCCTTCGCTGAATCCAGTGACCCCATGAGTGCGATGGCGGCAACAACAGCTCCCAGTGCGATTCGACGTTTCATGACTCTTCTCCTGATTCGGGGTTCCAGTCGACCATTCAACGAACTGCCGATGGCCGCTCCATCCTCGTTGTGCAAACACAAGAAAACTCTCCAACGGAAT
>JADHNX010000085.1 GCA_016779365.1 Planctomycetaceae bacterium | reverse complement strand
CCACGCGATTCAGGATATGAATTGCATCGCCTGTCACTCTTCGTGGAATCCAAGTTGCTTCGGTTGTCATCTGGTCCAGAAGGCCGACAAGAAGATGCCCGAGCTGCATTACGAAGGCGACGTCACCAAGAATTACACTTCGTACAACTTCCAGACGCTGCGTGATGATGTCTTCATGCTCGGAAAAGATGGCAACGCAACAGGACAACGAATCAACCCGGTACGTTCAGCCTGTGCTGTCCACGTTTCGTCGTACAACGGAAACCGCGAAAATCTCTATTACCAGCAGCAGACGATTTCAGCCGAAGGACTCAGCGGCTGTGCCTTCAGTACCAACGTGCCTCACACTGTTCGTGGTCGCGGCGAAACCAAAATGTGTGCTGACTGTCACCTTTCAGGCGACGACGACAACAACGCGATCATGTCTCAACTGCTGATGCTCGGCACCAAATACATGAACCACATGGGGCGTTACGCCTGGATCGCCGCTGGCGAGCATGGTGTCTGGTCGCCGGTCGTTCAGGAGCGGGACGAGCCGCAGTCGATCATCGGCAGCACGATGCACCGCGATGCGTTTCCGGATTACTACAAGCAGCATCTGGAGAACGATCGTCAGCTTCAGACCGCTTACGAACATCCGGGGCGTGACATCGCCGATAACCTGACACACCCTGGAATGAAGCATGAGATTCTGAATCTTCAGCACCGAGGCGAGTACCTCTACGCCGCGTGTGGCGAAGGCGGCTTCCGCATCTTCGATATCGCTTTTACCGATCACAAAGGCTTTGCCGAACGGTACACGACCGCGCCTGTCTCGCCGCTCGGTCAGAAGTTCTACGTTCGATCGAAAAACTGCACGGACGTCGCGTCGCCTTCGACGATGGCTCCAGACCCGACTCGAACTCACCAGCCGGAAAACTTCGAACAGGCTGTCCCGATGCGTTATGCCTTCATTTATTGCACAGACAGTTGCGAAGGTCTCTTCCTTGTTCTGGCCGGAACGCTGCTCGACGGAAACCCGAACAACAACTTCGTCAAGAAGGACGTCGTCTTTAATCCGGACGGCATCTTGAACGGAGCACGCCGCATCACGGTCTGGGGTAAGTATGCGTGGATTGCCTGCGACGTGGGGATGGTGATCGTAAACATCGAAGATCACAAAAACCTGCACGTCGTCAAAGTGCTGCCGGAAGGCGAATGGCTCAACCAGCCGGGCAATGTCGAGTTCCAGTTCCGCTACGCATTTATCTGCGACCACGACGGCATCAAGGTGATGGACGTCACGAATCCGGAAGACCCCGAGCCGGTGACCGCACTTCACCTGGAAGAAGCTCACAACATTTATGTTGCTCGAACTTACGCTTACGTCGCGACAGGCAGCCACGGTCTGACGATTCTGGATGTGAAGAATCCTCGCGATCCAAAAATCGATCAGGTCTTCACGGCGGGCGGCAAGATCAACGATCTGCATGACGTGAAACTTGGTTTCACCTACGCCAGTGCGTATGCCTATCTCGCGGACGGGCACAACGGCCTGCACGTTGTGCAGCTGACTTCGCCGAAGACACCAGGGAACGATGGCTTCTCGCCGAGACCGACTCCGCAACTGGTATCGTCTTTCAAGATTCCGCACGGCGGCCACGCGCTGGCTGTCAGCGAAGCATTTGATCGAGATCGAGCGGTCGACGAAGCCGGCGACCAGCTTTCGGTGTTTGGCCGAATCGGGGCTCGTCCGATGAATCTCGAAGAAATGCAGAAGCTGTATCTGTTGCCCGGAACTGGGACGACTCCCGGCAAGTTGCCACCTGTTGTCTGGAAAGTTCGTAACCCGGAACGCGACAACAGCATCGAGAATCCTCGACAGCGGGAAATCGATCTCCACCAGAAGGTCGAGGAATTCTTCGGAGAAAGTCAACTGCGAAAACGTTGAGAACTGCGGACGGTGTTAACGGTCTTTCTCCACTGAGCAATCGCTGGAACACAGTCCGGAAGCACGTCAGCAGACTGCCATCAGAAGCCCGGCAACTGGGAGGGTGCCGGGCTTCTGTTGTTTCCTCTGAGTCTTCTGCAATCACCCGCCGCAGTCGCCGAGTTGCGGTGGCATCCGTAATCGCCAGCAGTTTCGGACTTCAAATCAGTGACTACCAGAATCTCACCATTCGGAACTCTCGGTCGAGCCGTCTGCCGGTTGCCGATGACGTGTCTGCTGATCCTGGTATCTTGCTTCCTGTATGCCCTGTCGGTTTCGGCGTCGTATTCGGCCGGCAGCGTCAGTGGGCTGGTCGTCAAGCCCGGAGCACTGAATTTGCTGCTGTTGACAGACTTTCCCGACGTCAACGGCATGTTCAAGTTGTGGGAAGGCGAATGGTGGCGACTCACGGTCAGCGCATTTCATCACGGCAATCTGATCCACCTGATGATGAACATGCTGGCGTTCTGGATGTTCGCAGACCTTCTTGAACCGAAACTGGGCAAACTTCGCTATTTCGTGTTCTGCGTGGCCGCCGCGACATTTTCAATGCTGCCGGAAGCTGCGCTGAATCAGAGTGCTGTCGGCATTTCGGGAATGATCTTTGCGCAGTTTGGTCTGATTCTGGTTGTCCGCCGTCACCACGAGGACATTGCCGGGCGGTTGCATCCGTCGCTCGTCCCGATTTGCTTTGCGTCAATCTTCATCTGCATTCCCCTGACAATTTTCATGGATTTGCCGATCGCCAATGGGGCGCATCTTTTCGGGCTTTTGTACGGCGCGATCGTCGGCTGGTTGTGCTACGAGTTTCGATTGCGAAGTCGGCTGGCCAGCGGCGCAGGCTTGATGGTGATTCATTCGGGGCTGGTCCTGGCGATTCTGGTTCTGATGCGGCCAACCTGGGACGGGCGATATTTTGCCTGGCGAGCCATTACACAAACTCAGTCGCTTGCCGACTGGCAGAAGGCCGTCGAATTGAATCCTTCGCTCGAAACCGGCTGGCGATACCTGGCCGAACATTACGTCGCGACGGGCGATCGTCACAAAGCCTGGGTGACCGTGCTGAAGGGGGCTCGGCTGAATCGTTCAACGACGAAGCTGGACGAACTGGCTCGCTACGTCTGGCAGCAGTTCGATTCGGCGATCGATCGAGCGGTCGCGCTCGACGAAGTTCAGCAGGTTTTCGGAGACGAACACGAAGCCTGGATCGAGCGTTTCGAGCTGCCGCTACCATCACAGACGAGTTCGACTGTGCTTACCGAGCTGGCGTTTCCCGATTTGCCGGCGACGTCGACGGTGCGTCTGGACGCCCTGCTTGATGTCCCCGCCGAAGTCTCAGGCATCACCCGCCCTCTTCCAGCGATCTTTCCTCCTGGCACCGTCAACCCCGACCACCCCGAAAGCGCCCGCCTGGGCGTCAGCCTTTGATTGCTGAACGTCTAAGCGTTGCTCATTCGGTCTTGCAGGTAGCCTCGCAGTTTGTCGAGGTCGGCGGAGAAGCCTCGGATTCCTTCGGCGAGTTTTTCGGTGGCCATCGCGTCTTCGTTGAGCATCCAGCGAAATGTCACCTCGTTCATGTCAACGCGGTCGATGTTCATGCCCTGAGCTGCTTTTGCGTCGAGGGTCAGCGGGACGTCTGCTTCACTTTTAGCGAGTTGGTTCAACAGGTCGGGTGAGATGGTCAGCAGGTCACTTCCGCACAGAGCCATGACCTGTTCTTTGGTGCGGAAGCTGGCTCCCATCACTTCTGTCTTGTAGCCGTGTTTTTTGTAGTAGTTGAAGATGGTTGTTACTGACTCGACGCCGGGGTCTTCGTCGATCGGGATCGTGTCGACTCCCTGGCTCTTCTTGTACCAGTCGTAAATTCTGCCGACGAACGGGCTGATCAGAGTGACGCCTGCTTCCGCACACGCGATGGCCTGACCGAACCCGAAAAGCAAAGTCAGGTTGCAGTGGATGCCTTGCTTCTCAAGTTGTTCGGCGGCGCAGATTCCTTCCCAGGTACTGGCAATCTTGATCAGGATCCGATCCGAGCTGATCCCGGCATCCTGATAGAGAGCGATCAGTTGATGAGCTTTGGCAACCGTACCTGCGGTGTCGAAGCTCAGGCGAGCGTCGACTTCGGTCGAAACCCGGCCTGGAATGATCTCAAGGATTCGGCATCCAAACGTCACCGAGAGCATGTCGATGATTGAGTCGATCAGCTCGCCGTCGCTGGTTGAGGTCGAGCGTCCGAAGGCGATCGCCTCGTCAACGAGCGGCTGGTACTGAGGCATCTGCGCGGCCTTGTACAACAGCGAAGGATTCGTCGTCGCGTCCTGCGGTTTGTGTTCTGCGATGGCGTCAATGTCTCCGGTGTCCGCGACGACGACGGTGTGCTGTTTCAGTTGATCCAGACTGCTCATGTTGATGCTCCATTCGTTTTGTTGACGCTTTTCAAGTGACGATTGCAGGCTTGAATCCAGCATGCAGAGAGTTGGTAGGCTTGCCGACATGTTCGGCTAAGCGCAGTCAGAATGCGACTCCGCGGTAAGCAGCACGTCATTTTTCGCACTGGTCTGTCGCATCGGATAGGCGGATGGATTGGCTTTGTCACATGATTCAGCCAGTCGGAAATGACTGGTAACAGCAGGTCTGGCGACCTGGCAAGTCAGTGGTGGGCTGCTGGTTAGTCACTGTCGATATCGCGTCGGCATGGGGTGGGATATCGGAATAATCTGACAAGCTGTTGTACTCCTGATGAAAGTTGCCGCACGAGCTTGATCAGTCCGACCGGTCATGTACCACACCTTTTTCGCATAATACGATCAAACTTCAGGTCGTTGCCGTCGTCCGTCGTAGTCCGATTGATGGCAGATTTCCGCAACCTGTTTTACAGAGTTCTCGACACGTGCAGATTGGGCTGATGATTATGTGCTTCAACGATTGCCAACGATGTCAGCCGGGCGTTTTTCGACGTCCAGGGTTTCGCGATGCCGCTGTTCGGATCGTTCGACGAATCCTTCTGGCGGGGGCCATGCTTGTTTCGGCGATCGGGGTGAACGATCTGGCTGCGGGAGATTTGAAAACGCAGTCGGCGGTTGCGTCTTCGGATCAGGTGGCGAGTGTTGAAGTCCGACCAGTTACCGACATTCTGGTGGTGCTCGACGCAACATCCAGTATGCAGTACGGCACTGGATCGGCTCAGGGGGCGTCGCGGCTGGATCTGGCGAGGATTTTGACTTCCAGCGTGCTCGACTCAGCACCCGCCGGAATCAATCTCGGCGTCTTAACGTTGCGCGACGATGTTTCAGAACTGCGGCCTCTGGGGCCGATGGCGGCTGCCGACCGAACTCAGATTCGCCGAGGCGTTGAAACTCTTGCTTCCTTCGGCGAAGGAAATCTGGTCGCTTGTTTTCAGCGAATCATTGACCGACTAGATCCGGCATCATCACCGCTGGTTGTCATGGTGACTGACGGGCAGGATCTCAACCCCGACGCTGCGAACCTGGCTGCTGGAAAACTGCACGATGCGTTTGCCGGGCGTCTGCGATTTGTACTGGTTGGAATCTGCAAGCACGGAGCGGTCGCTGATCGGTTGCAGGCGCTGGCGACTTTTGCGGGAGGCGATTCAATCAGCCTTACCAGCGAGAACGACATTCCGACCGGACTGGCATCGGTGAGGGAAGCCTGTGACGAAGTGAGACGCCATCGATTGTCGATGCTGGAGCGACTCAAAGGTGATTACCAGTTGGCGGTGAAGGAACTAGCCAGGGTCAATGATGAATTCAAACAGTGCCAGGACACGAACGGGCAACTGATCGCCAAACTGGAATCTGTCAGGAATGCGGAGCAATTGTTGAAGGACGAAGTCGCAGGAAAGGGACTCCAGATTGCTGGGCAAAGCGGGCAGATCACACAACTGAAAACGCAGGTCGATACCCTTGAGAAGAATTGGGCGGCAGCGAAAGTGGAACTTGGTGAGAAAACGCGACAGCAGGTAGAGGTCGAAGAATGGCTCGCGAAAGAGAGGCAGACAAATCAGGAACTGCTCAAGTCGAGTTCGGTAGACAAGAGCCGACTCAAAGAGCTGGAAGACGCACAGTTAATCTCAAACGAAGAAAAGGAAGCGTTGAAAGGAGAGCTGCAGGTCTTTCAGGAATCCTGGATTGCTCCCTTCGTAGACTGGTCTGCCGCGGTGGGCGGGCTGCTTGGAGCACTGTTTCTTATGGGTGGTCCGGGCGCTTCGATGATTACGACAAGACTGCTTGGCGGACAACTCGGCATGGCCATCGGAGAGAAAGGCGAGCACGTTTCCAGATCCGTAACGGAAACCATCGCACAGAAGTTGGCCGATCAACGCAAGGAAGCGATTGCCGATCTGAAGGCTACGGAGCAGATGATTGAAAAGCGAGTAACAGAACTGGCATCAGTGCAGTTTGAAAAGACGTTGCAGAAGATTGAGGAAGCCAGAAATCTGCAACAGGATGCCGATCGCAAGCTGGATGAAATCCGTGGTGTGACTGCTGGTCAGCTCAGCCGCGTGACTGAAGTTGTTTCACAATCGATCGGAAAAGTCGAGGACAAGCTTGCACGGACCGAAGAAAAACTGCTTGCTGGTCAGACGCAGATTCTTGATTACGAAAGTGCGGCGCAGGCTGATCGTCAACAGAACGTGGCCGCTCTTCAGGCGTCGATCGCTCATCAGACAACCGTTCAGACTGCGTTGATCAAGGAAAACTCTGCAGGTGTCAACGGTCAGTTTCAGGAAGCCACTCGCGTTTCAGCGGAGCGATTTGAAGCGACGCGAAGCTGGGCTGAGGGAACTCGCGAAGCCATCAGCCGTATCGGTCAGCAGGTTGAGCAATTGCCGATGCGTCTGGAATCTGTTGGCAGTCAGCTTTCGGCAACGATCACTCAGGAAATGAGACAGCAGCTGACGACCGTGCAGATTACTGTGCAGTCGGTACGGGATCAGATCGACCAGGTGAGGCACGAATTCGAATCCGGGCTGCATGATTCGGAGCGGCGTCAGGTCGAACATTCCGGGCGGACCGAACAGCTCAGTAAGGAGCTGGCACGCCTCGCGTCAATGAGCGATGACATGGTCCGTTCGATTCAGTCGGAAACGGCATCGATTGCCGACGAGGTGAAAGATGTCACGAACGGGATGTCCGGCCCGCTGACACGCATCGAGTCTCAACTTCAGTCGGTGATCCGCGAATTCGATCTGCTGCGGAACGTTCGCCCGGATGAGTCCGGATTCGTTGCAGAGTTGAAGTGTCAGTTGCAGCATCTCCAGCAGACGGTCGAACTATTGCGAGGCGGACGCTCTTTTGAACCGGATGTGTGGAGGTCGAATTCGGTCTCGAATGCAGCTTCGACATTCAAGACTCCGGCACAGACGCCAATCGTTGAGGCTCCGGTAGCCGAAGTGGCTGAGTCATCTAACGCTTCGCCTTTCGGCGCAAACGTAGCCGACAATCCAGCTGCCGGGACAACGGCCAAGGTCAGCCGGCAGGAAGTCAGAGAACTCAGTATGTTGCCTGGACTGGGCGAGAAGAGTGCCGAGGTTCTAGTTGCCGAGGGAGTGAATTCGATTCATGAACTCGCAGACCTGGCAGGTGATCGCCAGGGAGTAATCGAGCGACGGGGCGGACAGTTCCGGCGTCTCGATGAGTGGATCGCGGACGCTCGAAAGGTTCGCGTCCTGCATGAAGAGTACGACGTGCCGCTGAAAGCTGCCGCTGGATTCGCGCAATCTGGGGCGTGGCCGGAGAAGCTTCAGCATCTGGAGCCTGAAGAACTGCAACGTTTGAGCAGAGAGTTCCCTGGATTCGCTGCCTGGTTGAACGAAGCAGCAGCTCCGGCAGAGGATTCGTCCTCAGAATCCGACAACGATTAGGTATGTGTCTGAAACAACTTCCCGAAACCATCTGAAGAATCTAACCACAGAGGCACGGAGACACCGAGGAAAATGCTCCTGTCAAACTCTGAGTCTCTGTATCTCTGTGGTTAAAATCGGGAATTTATTTAGAACACAATCCATCGTTTGTCGCGCCGGCAGGACAGTCGCGTTCGCAGGCTGATTCAGTACCATCAGATCGTTAGCGAGCCTGCGACTGTCGAACCAGTGGAACTGCGAGTTCACGCTCAGTGCGATTCGGCAGGTTGCAGTTCATGGCCGCTGTGTCGCGAATGAGTTATTCGAAGAACGAAAGCGAGTCTGCTGGTGGAATCTATGAAGCGAATTCTGTTTCTTCTGACGGGGTTGGTGGCTGCGTGCGGCAGCGTGGTGGCAGCAGAGCGTCCCAACATCGTCGTGATTCTCGTCGACGATATGGGATACGGCGATCCGGGCTGCTTCAATCCGAAGTCGAAGATTCCGACGCCGAATATCGACTCGCTGGCTCAAGAGGGCATTCGGTTTACGGACGCTCACGCACCCGGACCGCTTTGTCATATGTCGCGGTACGGTTTGCTGACTGGTCGCTACCCGTTTCGCACCAATGTCAATCTCTGGCCGAAGCAGCCGCTGATTGAAGATGGGCAGATGACGATTGCCTCGCTGGCAAAGTCGCAGGGTTACCGCACCGCGATGGTCGGAAAGTGGCATGTCGGTTTCAAAGAGGACGGCTATGACAAGCCGCTGCCCGGCGGGCCGGTTGATCGAGGTTTTGACAGTTACTTTGGCATCCGTGCTTCGACCGATATTCCTCCCTACTTTTACATTCGCGGTAATCGTGCCGTTCAGCCTCCGTCGAGTCAGATCAAGGCGAATTTCAGCGAAGGCTGGTCACCGATTCAGGGAGCGTTCTGGCGAGCGGGCGGGATCGCGCCTGACCTGGCGCTCAAGGATGTTCTTCCTCGATTTACAAACGAAGCCGTGCAGATCATCGAAGAGCAAGCCGCCGCTGAAAACGGCAACGAGGGAGAAGCAAGCAAGCCACTGATGCTGTACCTGGCGTACCCGGCTCCTCACACGCCGTGGCTGCCTGATCCTGAGTTTGTCGGCAAAAGCGGCGCCGGCATGTACGGCGACTTTCTGATGATGGTCGACGCTCAGATTGGTAGGGTGCTCGCGACACTTCAGAAAGCCGACATGGCTGAAAACACGCTGGTGATCTTTACCTCGGACAATGGTCCGGTCTGGTACGACGCCGACGTTGAGCGGTTCGGCCATGACTCGTGCGGCGAGTTGCGCGGCATGAAGGCTGACGCCTGGGAAGCCGGACATCGGATGCCCTTTATTGCTCGATGGCCAAAGCGAGTTAAGGCTGGCACTCAAAGCGGGCAGCTTGTCTGCTTTACGGATTTGATGGCGACGTTTGCCGACTTACTGGGGGCGAAGTTGCCAGCCGACGCGGGGCCTGACAGTTTCAGTTTTCTGCCGGCTCTCACCAGTAACCCACCCAGCCTGACGCCGATTCGGACTCAGATTGCGATGCGACCGGGCAGTGCAGCGTTGATGACCTTCCGCTCAGGAGACTGGAAGCTGATCACCGGACTTGGGTCAGGCGGCTTCTCCAAACCCAATCGCGTCAAGCCCTCACCGAACGACCCGCAGGGACAACTTTACAACCTTGCCAGCGATCTCGGAGAAACAACGAATCTCTATTCAAAACATCCCGAGATCGTCGCACGCCTGACTGCGGAACTGAAGAAGATCGTCGACGACGGCCGCAGCCGAGTCGAGACAGAAAAGTTGGTCAGGTGAAGCCTGGCGACAAAGTGATGCTCAGCTGCCACAACTGCATCAACTGCGAAAGGATGCTGCCACTTCAGGTAGGGTTAATCGATCAAAGTAACATTGATAATTGTTTATCCCCGGAAATTTGATAGTCGATCAATGGCCGGGTGTTTTGGATCTCATTCACTTAACGAACTCTTGCCGGAGCGTATTTCGACATGTTCAAAGCATCGTTTTTTCTACTGATGTTCGTCTGCCTGGTGTCGTCACCTATCAGTGAACTGAAATCCGAAGTCCCCGCTGGTAAATGGCGGGCTGTCGACATTGACGAAATCAAAATCGGGTACGGCGTGCAACTGACCGATGTCAACGGCGACGGAAAGCCGGACATCGTCCTGGCGGATCAGAAGACGTTTCAGTGGTATGAGAATCCGAGCTGGACGAAGCACATCATCGCTGAAAATCTGACTGAGCGAGACAACGTCTGCATCACGGCGCGAGACATCGACGGCGATGGCAAGTGCGAGATCGCTGTCGGTGGACAGTGGAATTATCGCGAGAGTGTCAAAGACGGAGCGGTCTTTTATCTCATCCCGCCGGAAGACCGCACGCAACTCTGGACACCGGTCAGGCTGCACAATGAGCCGAGCACTCACCGCATGCACTGGGTCAGGGGCCGCGAGAACAAGTATCACCTCACCGTGAAGCCGCTGCGTGGACGAGGCAGTGTGGATGGCGACGGCGCGGGACTTCGCGTGCTGGAATACTTCATGCCGCCGAATCCGAAGGACGAGTGGAAGTTTGGAGTTGTCTGCGACTTTATCCATCTCTCGCACAACTTCCATCCAGTCAACTGGGACGATGATCCTGAGGAAGAATTGATCATCGCCGGTAAAGAAGGGGTCTGGCATTTGGATCGCCAGAAAGATGACTGGGCCGCCACTCAGCTGACGAAAGACTTCGCTGGCGAAATTCGAGATGGCAAACTGCCGAACGGAAAACGCTTCATCGCGACGGTCGAACCCAAACACGGATCGGTCTGCGCGGTCTACTCAGAGCCCGCTAAACAGGGAGACCTTTGGCCGTCGGTCAAAGTGCTCGACGACAAGCTTAAGGATGGCCACGCACTGGCATGTGCCGATTTCCTCGGAGTCGGCTCGGACCAGATTGTCGTCGGGTGGCGAGCGATGAACGACCCCGGCGTGCCCGGCATCAAACTCTTCACGCCGATCGACAAGGACGCAACAAAGTGGCGAGAAGACAGACTCTCCTCCGAAGAGATCGCCGTCGAGGATATTAAAGTCGCCGATCTGAACGGCGATGGCAAAGTCGACATCGTCGCTGCGGCACGTCAGACGAAAAACCTTGTTGTCTTTTTCAACGAGCGATAGTCTCGGCTGTCTGGTTGATAATTTCGACGGGGGAGTTCTAAATGCTCGGAATTCTGGGGCGTCATCAACGAACCTGTGCCGGTGTTTCGCGGCGTCATCTGCTTCAGGCTGGCGGAGCAGGATTACTCGGCTTGAACTTGCCGCAATTGCTTGCTGCTGAGGCATCGAGACCGTTTCACAACGCTCGCGCCAAACACGTGATCTTCCTGTTTCTGTTCGGAGGACCGGCTCAGCATGAGACGGTCGATATGAAGCCGGAAGCAACCGATGCGATTCGCGGGCCGTTCAAGCCGATCGCCTGTCGAACTCCGGGGCTGTTGATCTCAGAACATCTGCCGAAGACGGCTCAGGTAACGGATAAGCTGACCGTCGTGCGGA
>JADHNX010000084.1 GCA_016779365.1 Planctomycetaceae bacterium | reverse complement strand
AGCCGATGATGGAAGCCGTCGCGAAAATTGCATCGAAGAACCAGATCCCGTGCTGGCTTTCGCTGGAAACTCCAATGGCGTGCGGCTTTGGAATCTGTTTCAGCTGCGTTACCAGAGTTCGAATGGACGACGGCACGACCGACTACCGAAGAACCTGTGTGGAAGGGCCCGTGTTTCCTGCCGGGAAACTCTGCTTTTCGTAGCGTTTTCGGCAGAACATCTGAGGGGCTTCGACTGTTAGTTATGCGGAATCAGAGTTGTGGTCTCTAAATCCGTGCTGTAACTTAACCCGTTTGTTGGAATGGGTTTGACGTTCCAGCTGACTCGAGAGTTGCCTTCACCGAAGAGTTACCGCAGATCTCAGGACGAGCATCATCAACTCTTCTGATAGCACCTGTCCTCTTTTGACGATGACAAAAAGGAGCCCGCTGTGAGTAATTTCACCAGCGACAGCTATCGCAACACTGCTGACGATGCCGCACTGAGTTCGGCTTCCGTCTCTGGTACGCGTGAGATTCCAGCCTGGGCAGTCAGCCTGGCGGTGCACGTTGTCGTTCTCTTGATGCTTCGAAGCATCATCTACGTGACTGCTGGCCCCGAAACCGACAACCTGATCACCAGCGTGGTCGATGAGTTGGACCAACGGGACTACAAATTCGACGTAACCGTCCAGGACCTCGTTGGAAACGCGAGCGAGGCAAACACGTTGACGTCGTCTCAAGCTGCCGCTCAGGTGATGAACCAGAACCAGCAGGATCAGATCAAGCGAGAACTTGAAGAAGATCTGCTTGTGGTCGAAGCGCCACCGCTCAACGAAGTCATGCAGCCGCCATCGGCAGATCTTACAAGCGTCGTCGAGACAACCGGAACGTCGGAGAAGACGGGCGGCGTTGAGGGCTCTATCGACAGGATGACTTACGAAGTCATCAACTCGCTGAAGGAACGCGAGACTCTGGTTGTCTGGCTGTTTGATGAGTCGGGGTCTCTGGCAATCCGTCGTAATGAAATTGCTGATCGGTTTGAGAATATCTACGGGCAACTCGACAGCCTGAAAGCTGAACGTAACTCGCCACTGAAGACGGCGATCGTAGGTTTTGGCGAAGGGATCAATTTCTACACCCCGGAGCCGATTACCGATATTGCCAAAGCTGTCAATCTGGTTCGGGGCATCAAAGATGATGATTCCGGAAAAGAAATGGCGTTCACCGCAGTTGGCCAGGTCGTCAACAAGTGGAAGCGATTCCGGTCGGCCCGCGACAAGCATAACTGCATGATCGTGCTGGTTACTGACGAACGTGGAGACGACTTTGCGCTTCTGGAAACGGTCGCCGCCATGTGTTCTAAAACTGGATTTCGAGTCTACTGCATCGGCAACTCGTCCCCGTTCGGTCGCGAAAAGGGCTATGTCACCTACAAGTATTCCGATGGTTACGAAGTTGACGTTCCCGTTGACCAGGGGCCGGAGTCGGTTCAGATGGAAGTCCTTGACCTTCCTTTCTGGGGAGCACGCGGAGTTGACTCCGGGCGAATTTCGTCCGGGCTTGGTCCCTACGCTTTGACGCGTCTCTGTGCAGAAACGGGTGGTCTATATCTGATCGCTCAGGATTCGCGAGGCAAGCAGTTTGATGTTTCGCTGATGAAAGAGTACCTGCCCGATTATCGACCGTCGCGGTTTTACCAGCAGGACGTCACAAGAGACTCGACGAAGATGGCTCTGCTGACGGCGGCTGAAGGGACGCGGTTGACGCAGGTCCGTGCTCCTCAGACGCGATTTCGGGCTGACTCGGACAACGCCTTGCGAACTGAGGCGTCAGAGGCTCAGAAGGCAGTCGCAATCCTCGGGCATCGAGTGACTGAAATCGTCACACAACTTGAAGCTGGAGAGAAGGATCGCGAGAAGCTCAAAGAACCTCGGTGGCAGGCCGCTTATGACCTCGCGATGGGGCGTGCCTTGGCGCTTCAGGCTCGAGCGATGGGTTACAACATTATGCTTGCTCAGATGAAAGTCGCACCAAAGGCCTTCGAGAAAGAAGGTAACAATACCTGGACGATGGCCGCTTCTGGCGATGTCGAGACGGGGCCATTGATCCGAAAGATCGTTACCCGTGCCACTGAATACCTCAGCCGCGTAGTCGACAACCACCAGGGAACTCCGTGGGCCTATCTGGCAGAGATGGAACTTGAGCGTCAAATGGGCTGGACCTGGCAAGAGTCCTACACGAACTATGCCGCGACGGGACAGATGAACGGCAACAGAGAACCCCAAAAAGGGGTACTGTTCCTTGAGGAAGTGGATCCCAAGACAGGAAAGAAGAAGCTCGTTCCTCGTCCGAAACCGCCAAGCCTGTAATTCAATGCCGCCGAGTTTTTACAGGCGGCAAGTACGCATCAATGTGATTGCGTTTATTTTTCCGGAGTATCTGGCCCATGAATCGTTCAACGAGTTTTTCAGCACTCGGCACTTCCATGGTGGCACATGTTATCCTGCTGGGAGGCCTGACCTTTATTCACTTTGAACTCAACGACAAACTGCCTGATATCGTTCTGGAAACCGTTTTCGACGATGAGCGTCAGCAGGAAGAGTTCACAAAGCCGCTCGAAACCGACACGGAGATTGCAGAGACGCAAAACTTTATCGCAGGGGGAGCCGTTTCAACGGCGGTTGGTGGTTCCGGCGCGCCGGCTGTCGCTCAGCAGAAGGTCGAAACTTCCGAATCGCTTCAGGAAGTCGAGTTCGATGTCCAAGCTAGCGTAAGAGATGTCGTCGGGGAGAACATGCTTGGCGACGACTTGGGAATGGGTGAGGTCAACGGCGAAGTCGGTGCGATGGTCGAAGGTTACGGCGCCGCCTTGTCCAGAATGACGCAGGAACTGATCCGTATGATGCGGTCAGAAAAAGTTATGGCCGTGTGGCTGTTCGATGAATCGAACAGTATGAAAGACGACCAGGCAGAGATTGCTCAGAAGTTCCATAAAATCTACGAAGAGCTGGGTATCCAGTCTCGAAAAGACGCCAGCCTGAAAGATCGCGAAGAAGTTCTGCTGACTTCGATATGCAGTTTTGGGAAGTCGGTCAGAGAGCTGACAAAGAAGTCGACGACAGATGTCAACGAGATCCGTGCAGCGATCGACAAGATTCCGGTCGATGAGAGCGGTGACGAGAACATGTACGGGGCCATCCTTGAGGTTATCAAGGAGTTCGGAGCGAAAGCACGAAGTCAGAAACGTCGCCTGGTCATCATTGTCGTCAGTGATGAGTCGCCTTCAGATGCCGGTGACACGAACCTTAATGACTACGGCCAGATTGAGCAGGCGATTCAGGCTTGCGAAAAAGCGAAGGCTCCCGTTTATTGCATGGGCCGGGAAGCAATTTTCGGCTACCCGTTTGCCAGGATTCAGTGGAAGGATCCGGTGTACCAGTTGAATCACTGGGTTTGGATCAACCGTGGCCCGGAAACAGCCTATCCAGAGGCGTTGCAATGGGACGGTCTGCACGCTCGGCATGACAGTTCGCCAAGCGGATTTGGCCCTTATTCACAGGTTCGTCTTTGCAAAGAAACAGGTGGCGTCTACTTCATGTTGCCTGGCGAGGAAGAAAATATCGTCGGAAAGCCTGCTGCCATTGAAGCTCGAAAATTTCAGGCACTGGCCATGAAAGAATACGAGCCTCTGCTTCTTTCGCGCCGTGACTACGAAGAGCAGCGTGCCAGAAGCGAGTTCCGAACGGGCGTGTGGGAAGTGATCAAAAATCTTAATCCCCACTGGGACAACAAGTTGAATATGCGAACCTGGCACTTCTCAGTTGAGGCTGAAGATTTTCAGAAAGAGGGCGGACAGGAATTCGAAAAAGCTTCATACGCGATGGGGCAGCTTAATAAGGCAATCGCGCTGATGGATAAAATTCGGCCACTGCGTGCAAAAGAGGATTCACAGCGATGGCGTGCTGCTTATGACCTGATTAATTCTCAGTGTCTGGCCTACCGTGTCAGACTCTTTCAATACCTGCTGACACTCGACGACCATGCATCGAGTGGACGGAAGCCGAAAGATCCAAAGCACAACCGTTGGGATATCCATTACAACGGGAAACACATGGTGCCGTCTGACGAGCAGTTTGATCGGATCAAGAAGGGGTTCAAAATTAAAGAGTCAAAGTCTGAATATCTTGCGCTTCTGGATTCGGAAATGCAGAAGGCTGATGAAGCTTTCGACGCAGTGGCTAAAGAGCATGCCGGAACCCCGTGGGCTGGCCGGGCCATGTGGGATAAGAGCCGTCGGTATGGTTTTCGGTTCGATTCAACATTCTGGGATCCGAGGTATGCCGAAGTGGGCAAGCGAATCAAAGTTCCAAAGTTCTGATCTCCAGAACATGAACAGATCAATGAACTCGAAAGGCTCGGTAAACCAACTGTCGAGCCTTTTGTGTTGTAGCTTTGTTGCCCCCAGCTGTCGACGAGCCGCTCGCTTGAGCTGATCCGGACCAGGCAATCAAATCCTGATCCGCGAAACTGATGCCATTCACTTCCGACTGTTTGCTGATTGGGGCGGGCTACAAGCCATATGCCTGTCCGTGCTCTGTTGTCCGCCGGTTCAGTCGATTGTGGTGGTGCAGAGCGTCAAGAATGAATCCAGCGACTGAAACCTCTAATGCCGAGCGATACTTTTCTTGCGGGAAGTCAGGTTCGAGAACTGAAGCGAGGTCAGAGAGCTGTTCGCCAATTACCGGTAGTGATGCGATCGTTCTTCGCAAGCTAGAACAGCTTATCCCGTCGCCAATAACAACGGCTTCTGATGACTCAAAGTATTCGACGAGACTCCGGAACTGTTTTGGCTTGAAGTGTTCGTCAAACACAATTCGTGTGGCTTCTGCCAACAGGCGACTGACGAGTCGATCTTCTTCGCCGGGGTCGTCAGACATGGCGAGTTCCATCTTGCCGCGTGCACTTGGGGCAATGTGTGCGAGGTCGCTGATGCCGATCACGACGTGCGATTCAGCATGAAGCAGCCCCCTTCGTTCGGCGTTGGATACCGCGTTCTCAAGATTCGCAATCGACATCCGGACGCTGACACCGGATGCCTGATTCACATGCGGGCTCGTCCGCGCGAGCCGCGATGTTTCTTCGAGTATCGAACGGATGAACGTCGGAACAAAGACAGACATCTCAGTATCCCGGCCAGTCCATGCGTTTTCTTTTGTAATTGTGACGCCGAGTTCTCTGGTCGCCGGATAATGTGTGCTGATCACGGAGCCGATCCGGTCTTTTAATGGCGTCACGATTCGACCACGGTTTGTGTAGTCTTCAGGGTTGGCTGAGAAGACGAGGCACAGGTCGAGCGGCAACCGAACCGTGAATCCTCGAATCTGAATGTCTCTTTCTTCAAGGACGTTAAACAGACCAACCTGAATCTTCGGGCTGAGGTCGGGCAGCTCATTCATGCAAAAGATTCCACGATGACTGCGGGGAATCAAGCCAAAGTGCATCACGTCTTCGCTGGAAAGATGACGCCCTTCCGCGTGCTTGATCAGATCGACCTCGCCGATCAAATCCGCAATCGTTACGTCAGGGGTGGCTAGTTTTTCGTGATATCGGTCACTGCGCCCGACCCATTCGATCGGGCAGGAATCGCCTTCGACTGCGACACGATCGCGGGCGAAGCGCGACAGAGGACTCAGTGGATCGTCATTTATTTCGGACCCCGCAACGATCGGAATCGAATCGTCAAGGAATGCCGTCAACATGCGAAGCATGCGAGTCTTTCCCTGACCGCGCAGCCCGAGAAACAGCAAGTCATGCCTGGAAAGAATTGCGTTAGTAATCTGGGGAATGACGGTTTCGTCGTAGCCGATGATCTCTGGAAACAGTGTTTCGTGTGACTTCAACTTTCGAATCAGGTTACGACGCATTTCGTCTTTGACGCTCGTGGGTGAGTAGCCACTTGCTTTAAGGTCTCCTAGCGTGCCGGGCTGATCTGCTGACATGGATGAAAGTCCGATGGTCGCGAAAGAGGTAATCGATGGTGGACGAGAAGACCAGATTAGTTGAGCATCTTTGAATTGAGGGCCATGTCAGGTCTTCCCGATCTGTCGCTGTCGACTCGGGCAAGCATCAGAGGCAGCAGGAAGAGATTTCCAGCAAGCCCTCCCAGCATGGCGACACTCACCAGAATCCCAAAATAGACGAGAGGAATAAACTGTGACATTGTTAGCACCGACAGGCCAGCGATTAAGGCGACGTTGGCGAAAACCAGGGATCGACCAACCTGGGTTTGAGTTCTGGCGATAGACTCTTGAACAGAAACACCTGTTCGTCTGACGCGACGATAAGCAGACAGGTAATGGACGCTGTTATCAACGGTCAGTCCCATTGAGACGCTGGCGATCATTGCAGAGGCGATGTTGATTGGCACGCCAACCCAGCCCATTGTTCCGAGGACGAGTACGATGGGAAACACATTCGGAATGAGTGCAATCAGGCCGATTGTAAAGCTGCGAAAGGCGATCGCCATCATCGTGCCAATTCCGATGGCAGCGATGCCGAAGCTGATCAGCTGGTCTCGAAGAAGGCTTTCAATCAGAAATGTCAGCAGGACAAACATGCCGGTCGTTTCGATCGACGGTGGAGACGCTTCTGCATTTTCTGGCTGCGGCTGATTGCCTTGTCGTACTGTTGGCTCTTCGAGGGGTCGCTGACGAGCGGACTTCAGAGTTTCCCAAGCGATCTCATCGACTCTCGCGATCAGTTTCAGCTTTGCCTCAGATTTCTGACGTTCCAGTCCTCGAAGGGCGATCCGCATTCTGCCGTTCTTTGCGTCGTACAGTCCGTTGACGATTTCACTTTGCATGTTTGAGAGTAATCCAAGACGCTGTTCGAGCGACAGGGATTTCGAAAAGAACCCGACTCCAATCTCTTTTGGAACAAGGTCCAATCCATCTGTCAGGCTGACGACCTTCGTCAGGCGACCTGTGGCAGATGCTGGCTCATTTGATGGAGCGAGCAATTCTGTTCGCAATCTGGCTGCAAGGGCACGGACTGTGACAAGAAATTCGTCTGTCAACGGAGTTGGAGCAGAGAAGTTGACTTCCCAGGTTCCGGCGCCGCCAAGACGGGTTTCGACAAAGTTCAGAGACTGAACCAGTTCGCTGTCTTCTCGGAAATTCCTGCTGAAGTCGGTTTCCACTCTCAGCTTTGTCATCCCGACAGTGGCCAGGAACACGATTGAGAGGGCAGTCACCGTGACTCGACCGGGGCGGCGTTCGACAAATCGTGAAACTCCCTGAAGGATCGTGACGAGATGTCTTTCGGACGGCGCAGGAATTGGATCTCCAGCGATCATGTGAAGCCAACTGTTGAATCGGGTTGAGTCACGTCGCAAACCATCAGTTCGATGGAACCAGCGAGCCATTCCGCCAGGCGTCACCAGTACGACAACGATGAAAATCAGCAGAGTGGCGAGTGCCATCATGAGTCCAAAACTTCGGACCGGCGTAATGCTGCTGGAGAGTAGCGCGGCGAACCCGACCGCCGTTGTTGCACACGTCCAGAATATCGGAGGGACCAGTTCGGCAAGTGCTCGAACGAGTGCTGGCCGCCTCTCCATCGTTCTGGCGTATTCACGAAATCTCATGGCCAGATGAGTTGATGTGGCGACTCCAATAATGGTCACAAGTGAATTCATCATCGAACTGACCATGCTCAATTGAGCCCCAGCCAGCACCAGCAGGGCTTCCGTCCAGCGAATCGTGAATACGACGACGACAATCGGCAGCACAACCCATCGCAACGTTCGAAACAGGATGAACAGGACACAAGCGAGCAGGGCCAGCGAAAACTGAAATAGTTCGTTGCCGTCTTCTTCGACGTATCGAAACATGTCGTGAATTTGAACGGGTTCACCGACAACATACGCGGGCGGTTGATGAGTTCTTGCCAGTTGCCGAATCTGTGCGACGGTCTCTGCACGTGAAACCGGGGCTAATGACTCAGGCAAGAGACGCACGACGATCGCGGTCGTGTTGTGGTCCGAGCCGATCAACATGCCTTCGATCAGCTTGGCAACCTGGTCCCGTTTGTAAGGAAACGCGAGAGCGTCGACAGCATGCTGAACACTGCCCGGTTCCACGCCGGGGATAAGCGATAGCTTTTCAGCAAGTGCCTCAATACGACCTCGACTACCTGGCGAAACTGATGTTGAATCTTCAGTAAGGATGCCCGTCTCTTCCCAGGCCACAATCGCAAATTCGTCGCCGCCAAAATGCTGCTTGCTTCGGGCATAGGCTGCGAAATGTTGATCGTCGTCTGCGTAGAGAGACTCGATCGACTGATCGAAATTCAGACGAACAGCCATTGGCCACGCGAGGATTGTCACGATTGCGGCGACGGCCAGAATCGCCAATCTCCAATGGATCACTGCCGCAGCGGTCTTCTCAAGGAAGTTTGGCGGGGCTGGACAGCTCTCGGAGATGGAATCGGAGTTGGCAGGCTGCATTGGGCCGGATTCAGACGCTACGCATTCATTGACTTGGTTTCATCCTGATTTGCGACCAAGAATAGTGCTGCTGGCATTCGGTTGCTACTCGCTCAGGAATCGTCGCAGGGGCAGTGCGGCATTGGTGACTGGGATCTCAACGCCCGAAGCTGGCCAGGAACACAGCCGTTTCGTGGCTTCGCAGTCAGAGAGGTCTATTCCGATGCTCGGCTGTCGTTTGCCGAGCACGTACGAATGCGTTTGCAGACGGTTGGCCGTTCAATAACTCTGGTGACCGGTTACGATTGGACGATCAGTGCTTAAGAGGACTCGGGATCGAATCATGTCGAGAGAAGACGATAGCGGGAATCCTTCAGTGCGCGTGCCTGTAGTCACGTGGATCCTTGCGGTCGCCTGCCTGCTGAGAGTCACTGCCGTCGTCGTGCGTTTTGAAAATTTACAGGTTGACCGGGATGCTTATCTTTCGATTGCTCAGAATCTTCTAAGTGGACATGGCTTCTGTTCGACACCTGGGCTGCCCACTGCGTACAGACCGCCACTCTATCCGCTTTTCGTTGCCGCGTGCACTTATGCTGGTGGCATTGCCGTGCTTGGAGCCGTTCAGATCCTGATCGGGACAACCACAGTCTGGCTGACATGGCATCTTGCTGAACGCTGTCAGCTTTCGAGGCGTACAGCAGCAATCGCCGCCACATTAGTGGCTATTGATCCGTTATTGATTGAGTACACGACTCAGGCAATGACCGAGACGTTGTCGACGTTTCTGGTGACGATTCTGCTCGTCGCGACTTTGTGGAATGGTAATAGTTTGGCGAAGAGCGTTGGCGTTGGCGTGCTTTTCGGGTTGGCATCTCTCTGCCGGCCATCTATCTGGGCGTTTGGAGCGATCGCTGGAACAGTCTGGGTAATTGGTAACTGGCGAAACCTACTGGGGGCCGATAAGTCGGGCTCGCAAGTCAGTTCAAAGCAAACGAAGGTAGGAGTTGGGTGTATTCTAGCTGTGGCGATCACCATTTCTCCGTGGGTAATCCGAAACGCAAGCGTGTTTGGTCGCCCCATTCTCATGACGACTCATGGCGGCTACACCCTGTTGCTGGGAAACAACGAAACGTTTTTCAACGAAGCTGTCGCCGATGATGCTCCCTGGGACGCCGTCAGCCTGAGCAACTGGCAGAGTGAAAATGAACGTCATCTGTCTGCAATTGGAATTGCCACAACTGACGAAGTGTTGCGCGATGCTGAACTATCCAGGATGGCTAAGCAGTGGATTCTCAGCAATCCTCTGAAGTTCGTACGAAGTTGCAGTCTAAGAGTTCAGAGATTCTGGGCTTGCCGACCGTCTGTATCGGCGGGCGTTCCAACGTGGCTGCTTCTGGGGGTTTGTGCCTACTATCTGGCGACGTTTTTGATGGCAGCCATCGGCTTCATCGGCCTCCGTGGAATTTGGTTCAAGCATTGGTCCCTGCCAGTCATGGTGGTCACGCTGACTCTCGTGCATTCCGTCTATTGGTCCAACGCTCGAATGCGATCAGCCATCGTTCCCGTCATTGCATTGGCTGCCGCCGCGGCTTTCCAGCGGTCGACATACCTGGAGAATTCTTCAAGCAGCATTGAATAAGCGGGATGATATGTTTACTTTCAGTCGCCTGAGCTGTCCTTTCGATTCTTGACGGCCACTTTAATTAGAATTGTATTTGCTCGTTTTTCATCAGATTGAAGGAGCCGCTGCTGCAAGGTGTTACACATCTTCAGAATTGTGCGATCATACGTGTACTCATGGCTGTAGCCGTATTAACGAGCGATCGGCAACCTGGCGGCTGTGCCGGCGAGGATTGATCCGAACTGATTCGAACTGAAGCTGGATTTACATTGTTTGATCACGCTGCTTTGAGAACCTTCAGAATGACTCAGATTAATACTGTCTTTGCTATAGAATTCGTTGGCGATGTTCTGGTTTTGACTCTTCAGGGAGATTCAACCGGTTTTCGTTACAGCGATATTCACAGCGAGACGAACGCGGTCATTAGGACGATTGACCGACGGAACGCGCAGCACCTTGTGATCAATTTCAAAAACGTCGAGATCGTTGGTTCAATCATGATCAGTGCGATCATCAAACTGGCGCGAAAGAGCACGGCGAAAAAAGGGCACGCGGCATTCTGCTGCACGTCCGACACGATGAGGGAAGTGATGCAGTCGATGAACCTGACTCGCCTCTGGCCCTGCTTCGATTCTCAAGAGGAAGCGATCAAGTCGTTTGAATCGAAAAGCGAGTAACTGAGGTCGAACTCGCCAACCACTGAATGCAGAAACGCTGGTGACGTCAGGTCTTGATCGTCTCCAGCGTTCGTTATTTAGTCGATGAACGATCCAGTCGATGCGGCATTCGCGGGTTCAACTGCGATGAATTTCGCGCGTCGTCCAGGCGGATCGCCACTCAAGCAAAAGAGACGATTCCGACTCCTGATCTGCTTCGCCCCGGAAATCATCAGCGTGGTCTACAACGCTCCGCTGCCTGTCAGGACGACTCGAATCGTTCTGAAAAGAATCTTGACGTCATTCCAGATGCAGCAGTTCTGAAGGTACAGCAGGTCCAGCGCGACTTTGCGACGGAAGCTCTCGATATTGTTATCGTATCCGTTAATGACTTGTGCGGGGCCGGTCAGTCCAGGCTTTAGACCGAGTCGATCGAGATAGTTGGGAATTTCGTCGGACAGTTCCTGCATGAATTCAGGGCGTTCGGGGCGAGGTCCGACAAGTGTCATTTCCCCCTTGAGCACATTCCAGAGCTGCGGCAGTTCATCGAGTCGAGTCTTACGCAGGAAACGACCAATCGACGTAACACGCGGGTCACCCTTTGTCGCGAACTGCGCACCGTGCTTCTCGGCGTCGTTCCTCATCGTTCTGAACTTGTAAAGAGTGAATG
>JADHNX010000083.1 GCA_016779365.1 Planctomycetaceae bacterium | reverse complement strand
GCGTGGTTCGTCAGGTTCACCGGGGTGGCAGCGTCGGTCGTTGCCGTGTACCGGATCGAAAGGGTGTTATCGTCGGTCAGGACGTATCGCACGGTTACTTTCAGCGTGCCAGGGTAGCCTTCTTCCCCATCTGGACTTGTGTAGGAAAACGCGGCTCCGACGCCCTGCTTCGGCTCGATGATTTTGCCTTTCCAGACAACCTTATCGAGGCTGCGCTTGACGCCACCGTGCAGATGGTTCGGTTCGTTGTTAATTGCGAGCGTGTATTCCTTGCCGTCGAGCGTGAACTTGCCTTTGGCAATGCGGTTGCAGACTCGACCGGTCGTGCAGCCGAAGTACTGGTTGCCCTCGCCCTCATAGCCAGCCACATCGTCGAAGCCGTTGACAATGTCGGCGACCTTTCCGTCACGGTCTTTAGCGAGAATCTGTCGGATGGTGGCTCCTCGAGAGATGACAGAAACCGTCAGGCCTTGAGCGTTCGTCAGAATGAACTCATCCACGGCCTCGCCGTCAGCCGTCTTGCCGAAAAGTTTTTGCACGGCAGTTCCTTTGCCATCAGCGGCTCGTGAAATATCTGCGGCCCCGACGATCAGGGCGGCGAAAGCCGTGAGAGTTGTCAGAAAGTTGATCTTCATGATGTCTCATTCCAAAAGTTGCGATAGCAGACACGGCGTTTTCAGCTTGATTGGTTAACTGCCCTAAGTCAGATACGCTCCCAGCATTTTCCGCCGAGCGTCATAGAAGCGTTCGTGATGGGGCGAGTTTCGCGGGAGACGACCGGGCGTGCAATCGTAGCCGCCGATTCTGCACTGGCAGACGCATCGCCGACCAACTTGATTTCAATTTGACGAGGACTTCGCATCAGGCCAGTTGAGCCGGATGTGGACTGGAGAAAACTGTGACCAACGATGCCGCAAGTGCCGAACAGGATGACGTTCCATGCGAAGATGCAGAACGATCAGCGGGCAGACCGCTGCAACTCGATCAGTTTCTGAAACTGTGTGGCGTCGTCGAAACCGGCGGTCAGGCCAAACAGCTGATCCAGGGTGGCGAAGTCATGCTGAACGGTGAAGTGGAAACGCGGCGGCGCAAGAAACTGTCGATCGACGATGTGATTAACGTCTTTGGTAACGCCCTGCCGGTCGCCGACTTCTTCTCCGCCGAGTGAACTTGCCCGGTTATTTCTTTTTGGAATCCGCCTTAAGCCGCGACGCGTACTCTGGACGTTTTCGCCACTCGTCAAAGTAAGGCCGGTAAGCGTCGACCGCCATCCAGAATCGCGGCTCGGGCTCGCCGTCGTTGACTCGACCTTCCGGGTAATCTTTTCCAGCAAGACTATCCACGATCGACTTGTCTCGGGCCGCAAGCTGCTTCGTCATTCGCGCGGCAATGTCAGGGTGGCTCCGGAAGAGGTTTTTCGATTCCTTCGGGTCAGCGGCGAGGTCGTACAGTTCGAAATTTTCCTGCCTGCCTTTGCCAGACTTCAGCAGTTTGAAATTGTTGTCGAGCAATGCAGAATCGCCGAAGCAACTGAACGAAATCGGTTGCTCTCGTTTCGACCAGCTTTCTGTGAACAGACCTTTCAAACTCTGACCGTCCTGAGGCTGCTGCATTGTTGAATCCGGCAGGCCGACGATTTCAGCAACGGTCGGAAAGATGTCCATCGCGACCGACGGAAACTCTGTCACCCGTGGCTTCGTGATGTGCGCCGGCCATTCGACGATCGAAGGAACTCGCAGGCCACCTTCGTAGAGGCTGCCTTTAAAGCCTCGCAGATCGCCCACCGTGCTCGGAGTGATCTTCGGCAACCCGCCGTTGTCACTCGTAAACCAGACGAGCGTGTTGTCGGCGATGCTGAGATCCCGCAGCCCTTTCCGCAGGGAGCCGATACTTCGATCCATCGCGACGAGTTCGCCGTGCTGATCTTTCGATGCGGTATCAAGATGCGAGAAATCTTTCGTGTCTTCTTCGCTGGCCATGAACGGGTTGTGCGGCGTGCCGTACCAGATCACTGTCAGAAATGGTTTATCTGCCTTCGCCTGCCTGGCGATAAACTCCAGAGCCTCGTCAACAATGATCTCTGACGAGTCGCCTTTGAATTCGATGAACTCACCCTGGCGACTCATGATCGGATCGCGGTCGAAAAAATTCGTGACCGACAGCCACTCATCGAAGCCGAACACTCCGGGATTGTGCGAGTCCTCAGCAAGGATCGGCACCCCGGGCCCGCGCAGACCGTTCAGGTGCCACTTGCCGAAATGGCCCGTCGCGTAGCCGGCAGCCTTCAATGCCTGAGCGATGGTTTTCTCCTGGCGACGCAAGGCGTAACCGTGACTCAGCACTCCGGTCCGCAGGTTCGTTCGGCCTGTCAGAACGCTCGCCCGAGTCGGCGAACACACCGGAGCTGCCGCGTAGTACCGATCGAAACGCAGCCCGTTTGCCGCCATCGCGTCGAGGTTCGGCGTCTTCAAAACCGGATTGTTGTAGTAGCCAGTCTGTCTCCAGCCCTGATCATCAGCCATGACCAGAATGATGTTCGGTCGGTTGTCTGCCGCAGTTGCCTGAGTTCGGCCGCTTAACATCTGCAACGTTGAGATCAGCAGCACCAGCACCGCCGTCTTCAAGAACTCGTTTGACGAGACTTCGCAGGTCGTAGATCGATCAAACATTATAATTTCGTCTTTCAGTTTGAGGCCGCGATTTTTCAGTCAGCACAACTCTCGTGCATCAAATCTGAGCTTCCGAAAGCAGCAGCCGGACCAATCGTGGTGTCAGACGCTGAAAGGCTCGCGCACGATGGCTGAGCTGGTTCTTGACTGTTGAACTCAGCTCGCCAAACGTTTGATGAAATTCGGGAATCAGAAAATAGGGATCGTAACCGAAGCCGTTGTCTCCACGAGCTTCGTCAATGATCCGACCGCGACACGTGCCCTCTTCGGTCATCCGAATTTCTCCGGCGGGACTGGAGATCGCCACGTGGCAGGTGTAGTGGCCTCCGCGTTTTTCAGGAGCGACTCCCGCCAGCTCTTGCAGCAGTTTCTGATTGTTGCGTTCGTCAGTCGCGTCTTCGCCGCTGAAGCGTGCCGAGTAAACTCCGGGGGCTCCACCGAGAGCGTCAACACTTAAACCGCTGTCTTCGGCGAGAACCCACTCGTTGATTGCCGTCGCTGTTTCAGATGCTTTTTTGGCAGCGTTTGCCGCGAAAGTATCGCCATCTTCGACCACTTCGGGGATGTCAGCGAAGTCGGCAATTCCGACAACCTGAATTCCGTGCGGCTCAAGCAGTTGAGCGATCTCCTGCAATTTTTTCCTGTTTCGGCTGCCGACAACGAGCCGGGAACTTTTCTTGATGGTCATAAATCCTGCGAACCGGATAGGTAATGAATTGGGATAATGGCTTTTCAGCCGAGTGCCATCAGCTCTGCCATCACAAGTCTGAGCCTGGATATTGTCTGCCGATTTGCACTGGCGAAGTCAGTGGCACACTTTCTCAACCGAACAGCGAATGAACGGAATTGTGGCGTTGTTTCAATTCGGAAGAAAGTTACCACCGCGCGACGCTTCGCGTCTGATCAGACGAGCGGTCGTGGGGCGGTTGCCGAATCAACGTGATCAGCTATCTTGCGGAAGCGATTCTCAGCGTTTCTCACCAGGGATACTCTCATGGCCGATCCATCACCGTGGATTTTCGACGTTAAGACCGACGAGTTCGAGCAGCAGGTTATTCATAAGTCTTCGGAAGTTCCGGTCATTGTGGACTTCTGGGCTCCGTGGTGTCAGCCTTGCCAGCTCCTCGCGCCGATTATCGAGCAAGCGGTCAACGATGCGGCGGGGAAACTGTTGCTCGCCAAAGTCAACATTGACGACAACCCCGAACTCGCTCAGATGATGGGAGTTCAATCGATCCCGGTCGTCGTGGCGTTCTTCGAAGGTCAGGTCATCGATCACTTCCAGGGTGTGCTCCCGGAAGATCAACTGAAAGAATGGCTGGCCAGACTCGTCCCTTCCAAAGCCGCCGAACTCTTCAAAGATGCCTTAGAACTGCTGGAGTCCGATCCTGCCGCCGCTGAATTAAAGCTGCGGGAAGCTCTCGAACTTGAACCGTCTGACACGATCAGGATCTACCTCGCGCAGACGCTGCTGGCTCAGAATCGCGATGAAGAGTGCGGGCGAATTATTGCCGAACTCGAAGCGCGAGGTTTCCTCGAACCGGAAGCGGAGAAAATCAAGTCTCAGCTCGAAATGCGGGCCGACGCCGAAGAGTCCGGAGGCGTTCAGCAGGCTCGCGCAACAGCCGAGGCCAACCCAGGGGATCTGTCATTGCAGGTCGTTCTTGCCGAAGCTCTGGCGGTTGACAACAAACACCGAGAAGCTTTTGAGATTCTCCTCGCAGTCGCCACGCAGGACCGAGGCGGAGAAACCGGAGACAAAGCTCGCCAGCAGATGGTCAAACTGTTCGACGTGCTCGGAGCCGGTAGCGAACTGGTCAGTGAATACCGGCGTAAGCTCGCGACGGCGCTTTATTAAGAAACGCGTCCGAAACAACTTCTCGATAACTTCAATAAACCAGGACAGTCACTTCAGAGCAAAGACGTAAAGTCTCAGAGATTCGCAAAGTTTTCCCGTTTCCTTTGATCTCAGCGTCTTTGTGCTACCGTCGTCCTGAAAAAGAGAAGTTGCTGAAACCCCTTACTAAAAATAGAGAGCCATCGCCCCACCAATCGGCACAGAATCAACAAGGCATCGCAAGAAATGATCGTTTACTTTCGTCGTCAAATTCTGCTCCTATTTGTCGCCCTGCTCGCCGTACCGGAGTTTGCGTTCGCTCAGCGAAACCTCACGGACATCCCTGACCCCGATCCGGAGATCGAGCGAAAGTCGTTCATTGTTGCCGACGGTTGGGAAGTGAATCTTTACGCGGCTGATCCTCAGATCGCCAAGCCGATTCAGATGAACTTCGACCCTCAAGGCCGGCTATGGATCGCCAGTTCGGAAATCTATCCGCACATTAAACCGGGTGAGAAAGCCAACGACAGAATTCTGGTCGTCGAAGACAAGGACGGCGACGGCACTGCCGACAGCACGAAAGTCTTTGCGGACGGCCTGCTGATTCCGACCGGCGTGCTGCCGGGCGACGGAGGCGTCTACGCGGCAAACAGCACCGAGCTGCTTCACTTTTCCGACACAGACGGCGACGGAAAGTCTGATCGCGAACGCGTCGTCCTGTCCGGATTCGGCACGGAAGACACGCACCACATCCTGCACACGCTCCGCTGGGGACCGGACGGGATGCTTTACATGAACCAGTCGATCTATATTCATTCGCACATCGAAACTCCTCACGGCGTACGCCGCCTCAACGCTGGCGGCATCTGGCAGTTTCGACCCGAGACGATGGAACTCGAAGTGTTCGCTCGCGGGTGGGTCAACACATGGGGACACCAGTTCGATCAGTTCGGCCAGTCATTCGCCACCGACGGAGCGGGTGGGGAAGGTATCAACTACGCAATTCCCGGCGCCGCTTATCCGACAGCTCAAGGCGTTCCTCGTATCTTTCACGGCCTGAATCCGGGGAGCCCGAAATACTGCGGGCTGGCGATTGTCAGCGGTCGACAGGTGCCGGACGACTGGCAGGGCGACATGATCACCAACGACTTCCGAGGGCATCGCGTGTGCCGGTTCAAGTTGAGCGACGACGGCGCCGGTTACGCATCGCGGGAACTCGGCGAGCTGATCAAAACTCCGCACGTCGCCTTCCGCCCAATCGACGTCGCGATGGGGCCGGACGGAGCAATCTACATCGCCGACTGGTACAACCCGATCATCCAGCATGGTGAAGTCGACTTCCGCGACCCTCGACGCGACCACACTCACGGTCGCATCTGGCGAGTCTCGTACAAAGGCAAGACTTCAGGCAGCACCGCAGCCAAACGTCCGCAGCTTGTTGACGCTTCCATTCCGGACCTGCTTGAACAATTGAAGTCGCCGGAAGGCTGGACTCGCGAGCAGACTCGTCGCATCCTGAAAGAACGAGGCCGTGACGCAGTGCTCGGTCCGCTCAAAACATGGACAGCTTCCGTCAGCGACGATCAGCACAGACTCGAAGCCCTGTGGCTGCATCAGGCGTTGCGAGATCCCAACGCATCACTTCTCAAAACTCTGATCGTCGATTCGAAAACTCCCGAAGTCCGAGCGGCGGCTGTTCGAGTCGCTCAACACTGGCGAAACGACTTGACCGCTGAGGAAATCCTCAGCCTGGTCGGTCGCTGCGTTCATGACGAGAACCCGCGAGTTCGCCTCGAAGCGGTGCGAGTTCTCGGAAACATCGGCACCGTCGACGCCATTGTTCGCGCGATGGAAGCTGTCGATCGCCCGACAGATCGCTTTCTTGATTACGCCCTCTGGCTGACGGCCTGGGAAACGCGTAACACCTGGCTGCCGCTGGTTGAATCCGGCAAGCTGACTTTCAACAGCCCTGCTCAACTGACGTTTGCCCTGGTGTCGGCCGAATCGGCTTCGGCAGTACCTCAGTTGATTGCCTTGCTGAAGTCCGACGACCTGTCCGGCCAGCGTTGGAACGAGGCGGTCAACCTGGTCGTCGCGCGCGGTAACGCGCAGCAGTATGAGTCGATCCTCGGCGTGGCCGCCAACGAGTCCGACGATGCGAAACGGCACGCGTTGTTGCACGCTCTGGTCGTCACTTCAAAGCAACGCAACCTGCGTCCTGCCGGTGATCTGTTGTCGCTTGATGAATTGTTGAAGGAAGAACAACCGGTCTCGATCCGTGCTCTGGCCATCGATGCGGTCGGTGCCTGGAAAGTTCAGAAACATGCGGAAACACTCACTGCCCTAGCCAAAGCTGCAACGACTCCTCTGCCGATCCGAACCGCCGCCATTGGCAGCCTGGCAACTCTTGGTGACGCCGCCTCGATCAAACTGTTGACTGAACTTGTCGCGTCCGAAACTGAGCCTTACGAAGTCCGCGAAGCAGCCGTGCTGGGCATCGCCGCGCGAAACCCAACCGACGGCTCAAAGCTCGCGGTTGACCTGTTGTCATCAAGCCGCGGCTCCAACCCGACGCGGTTAATCCAGACGCTCGTGCAGCACAAACAGGGCCCCGGTGCTTTGCAGTCGGCACTCAAAGGGCGAACGCTCCCGGACGACGCCGCAAAGCTGGCCGTACGTGCGATCGACAGTTCCGGTCGAAAACTTGACGAACTGAAAGCAGCGATCTCGGCTGCCGGATCGATTACATCCGGGTCAAAAAAACTGTCACCCGAAGAGATGGCCGCCTTCGTGGCCGACGTGCGTGAGAAGGGCGACCGGGTGCGCGGCGAGGCGATTTATCGTCGTGCCAGCCTGTCGTGCATGAAGTGTCACGCCATCGGTGGAGCTGGCGGAAAAGTCGGGCCAGACATGGGCAGCATCGGCGGCAGTGCTCAGATCGACTACCTGGTCGAGTCGCTGCTTGATCCCAATGCGAAAGTCAAAGAAGGCTACCACACAGTCATTGCCGTGACCGATGATGGAAAAACATTCTCGGGAATCAAAGTGCGACAGACCGACAGCCAGTTGATCCTCCGAAATGCCGACGGAGTCGAAACCGCGATCTCGCTGGATTCGATCGATGAGCAGGTCAACGGCACCTCGCTGATGCCGGCGGGCTTGTCCGACAAACTGACGCATCAGGAGCTTGTCGACGTCGTGCGTTTTCTGTCAGAACTCGGAAAAGTCGGCGGCCTTCAAGTCAGCCGCGATCGTGTCGTGAGGAACTGGCAGGTTCTGCTGCCTTCAGGTGACGTTACCTTCAAGCTGCGTCGCACGCGTCTGGCATCGGTCACCGAAGACGATCCAGCGTTCGTCTGGCAACCCGCCTACAGCCGGGTCAGCGGCGAACTTCCGCTGAGCGAGCTTCCGAAAGTGATGCACAAAGGCCCGTTCCAGAACGCGCCGTCAGGGCTGAACTTCCTGCGATTTTCTCTCGACGTTGGCACCGCTGGCGAGGTCGAACTCGCCGTGAACTCCGTCGACGGGCTCACCGTCTGGCTGGACGGAGTGCAGCTTGAAGCCGCCGCCAGAACGACTCTGAATCTCAAAGCCGGACGGCATCGCATCACGATGATGGTGTCTCAAGTCGAGCGGACCGACCCCGTCAAAATTCAGGTCAACGATGTGGCCGGTTCGAAAGCTCAGGTTCAACTGCTGGCCGAGTAAGACCGATCAGATTGTCAATCCGTAAACGACTCTGCAACGGGCATACCCAGCCATGAACTCGGTTCTGGCGACGGACACGATCACCTCGTACCATAAAGCTCGAATCGAAACGCGACTGGCAATTCACGCACGCCAGCCGTGTCGAATCTGTTTGGTTTCGGTTTTCAGGCTGAGGTTTTCCGATGAGCGAACTGGTTGTTAATTGCCCGAAATGTTCCAAGGGATTGAAGCTTCGCGATCGGAGCAAGATTGGCAAAAAGGCGCGTTGTCCGAAATGCAGCCACGTCTTTGTGCTGACTGCTCCGCCTGAACCTGAGCAGGTTGAGGATGAAGTCGAGCTGAAGCTGGCAACTGACGTCGCTCCTCAACCGGCACCGCAACCTGAGGTGCCTGCTGTCGGTGTCGCCGCTCGCTGGGTCCCCGACAACGCGCCTCCGTTGCAGCAGGCTGCTCCACCGGTCCCGCCTCAGCCAGTCATCCAGCAGCAGCAGGTACCTCAACAGGCCACACCTCAACAACCAGCCGCCGGTGCTTTCTTCGAAACTCCAGCTCCAGGCCCGGTCGTCGTCGCGCCGGAAGACGCGGGCGGAGTGGCTCACCTGAAAGCTCTTAAAAAGAAAAACGCCAAACGACGAAACACGGCGATCGTCGCGGGCCTCCTGACAGCCGCCGCCGTCGGCGGAGTCGTCTACATGGCGCAGGATCATCTTGAAGCCGCCAAGCTCGCTGAAGAGGAAGCCGCAAAACCGAAAGTCGACGAAGAGTTCGAGGCCGAAAAGGAACAGCTTCGTCAGAACACTGCCATCGCCAAAGCGTCCAGCCCAACGACTGGTGGCCCGATCCCAATGAACTGCCTGCCGCTCGGCGCTCGAGTCATCATCAGCGTCCGCCCGGCTGAACTCTGGAAGGCCGGCAGCCGCGGCGAAGAGGTCCGCTTCTGCCTTGGCCCGTTTGGTGAATGGGCCACCGCAAAGCTGACCGAACTCTGCCAGTTCGAGCCTGCACAGATCGAGCATGCGTTGATCGGAATCATCCCTGGCGAAGTCGGTGAACCACCACAGGTCGCCGCAGTCGTACGACTCATTGAAGCCGCGAAGAAGTCTGAGCTGCTCGTCAAGTTTGGCGGCGAGCGTAACCAGGATCATGGTTACCCGATGTACGTTCGCGATGACCTCAGCTTTCTGATCGGATCCGACCTGAAAATGATCGCGGTCGCCCCCAGTGGAGTCGCGGCCGAAGAAATGGCATCGTCAGTCCAATATGCAAATCCTCAGTCAGACGGCATCGACGCCCTGCTTCCGCAGACGGACGCTGACCGTCATCTGACACTCATCTTTGAACCGCGCAGCGTCGTCCGGCATCGTGACACAATCTTCCCGCAGGCGGTCTGGCAGTTGATCGACCGCAGCATGGAATTCTTCAACGACGAAGAAGTTGAAACCGTCGCGTGGAGCATGCACTTTGGAGACAAGAAGTTTCATTCCGAACTGATGATGCGAAACCAGACGATCGTTATGGAGCATTTGTTACAGGCTGAAATGCGGAAGAAACTGAAGCAGCTTCCGTTCGATCTGGTTTCAATGGTCGAGCGAATGAACCCTGGCATCATCGGCCCTCGCAAGGTCATTGGTCGATTCCCGGCGATGACCCAGGTTTTCGCCATGTCGACAACTGCGGGAACCGGAACTCGCTACGCTCAATTGACAACCGAGCTTCCAGAACGAGCCGCACCGAATCTCGCGCTGGGTGGGCTTCTCGCCTGGGACGAATCGACCCGCACCGACTTCAACACAGCCGTGAAACAGGTAAAACCTGAAGAGACTGGCCCGAAACTGCCTGACCTGGTCGTCGACCGCCTGAAGAAGGTAATCGATGTGGAGTTCGTCCGAACGCCACTTCAGGACGCTTTTGCCTACATCGCCGACGAATGCAAAGTTGACCATTACATCGACGGCGACGCACTCAAGTTGAGTGCCTACACGAAGAACATGACTCAGGACTACGTGGCTAACTGCAGCGGACTGGACGCCATCAAGTACCTCGTTACGCGACCAATCAATGGACAACCCAACGCGCTTTGCATCGTAATTCAGCAGGACCAGAAACGGTTTCTGCTCACGACAAAACCCGTGGCCAAAGAATCGGGATTGACCATCTACGAGTTCGAGTAAGGTCGACTCATGGAAAGTCGACAGCCCATCGTCGGATCGCGAAATTCCTGCCCGTCCTGCAGGACGCGGCTGAGAATTTCGCTACAGGCAAACGCTGAATCGGAATTTTCCTGTCCGGAATGTGGAGCAGCCCTCGCAGCACGGTCGGTCGCCAACGGCGACGTCGAATATTCACCCGTCGAGAATGCCACAACGGTCGATCGATCTCTAGCGCAGCCGACCTTTCAGTCATGGCGAAAGATTGTTGGCAACAGCCGAATCATCGCTGCCGTAGTTACAGCGTCTGTCGGAACGATTCTGGCACTTTTCATGACCCAGTCAGCCAGTGAACCAGACATTCACCAACTCAATGACCAGCGCGAGAACTCGGCAGACTCAGTGATCAATAATTCCGGCACAGCAGCCCTGACACCAACTGAGTCGTTCATCGAAGTCCCCACAACGTTCGAAGGCAAATCAGAAGTTGCAACCAGCGACGCGGTACCGCAACGCGAAGCAGCCACAGCTCAGTTGATCGAAGACGCAATTCAACCCGATCCTCCACGGCAAAGCGGCGTCCCTGAAATCGGCAGCCCAGATGACATCAGCCGTCCGGAAGCTCCGTTGCTGGCTCAGAGCGACAAAACAGTCACTCAGCAGATGAACGTTCGCCAACGGCTCGGAATTTCAATCCTTCGTTTCCGACAGTCAGACCCCGTCCCACTCCGAGAAGTAATTCGCACCATTGAGCAAATGTGTGAGGTTCAAGTCGTTGTCGCAACAGCGTCTGCCGAGCAACTCGAAAGTCCGGTCGCTCTTTCACTCACCGAAACAACTCCAGCCGCAATCCTCACCGAAGCAGGGCGAAAGTGTGGGCTTCGTGTTATCGTGGACGAGAATTCCGTTCGAATGGTCTCGACCGATGAGTAACCGACAAATCAGCTTTTCACAGCAAGCAATGATTCATGCAACCTGACGATAAAATCTGCTACTGCTTCCATGTTTCCAAGCGGAAGATCTGCAACTTCATCCGCATCAACAAACCTCGTCGAGCCAGCCAGGTCAGCGAATGCAACAGCGCCGGTTCC
>JADHNX010000082.1 GCA_016779365.1 Planctomycetaceae bacterium | reverse complement strand
CTTTCGATTTTTCATGGGCCGCAACGAGATGCTTTCCGACTCGCAGACGCTGATCGACGCGGACAAGGCTTATACCGGCAGTGGTGGAAGCTTTAAGGCAGTAGTCGTCTCACTGCTGACTTCTGATTCATTTATGTACCGCAAAGATGTCAATTGAAACGGACCGTCGTGCAATCCTGCTTGCCTGTCAGGCAGCAAGTTAGAGAGTGAGTAAATCATCATGAATAGCCGAAGAGAGTTTCTGACTCAGAGTCTTCTGAATGCGGGTGCGTTGAGCCTTCTTTCGCCGAAACTCTTTGCGGAGTCATCCTCAAACAAGCCACCGACTCGGTTCATCTTTATCCATAAAGGAAACGGGCTGCCTCCACAGACACTGGTTCCTCCGAGCTTCAGCGCGAAGCAACTGGAAGCGGAGAATCGAAAGGACTCGTTTGCGGTCGATCTTGATGGCCAGGATCTGCCGGAGTGGATGAGTCCTCTGGCCTCGCACAAAGACAATTTGACGATCCTGCAGGGGCTTTCTGGCAAAATGTGTACGACGGGGCATCACACCTGGTGTTCTTCGCTCGGCGCGTTCAAAGCCAATGAACGGCTCAGCTCGATCAAGTGGGCAACCGTGGATTTCGAGCTGGCCGACATGTTCCCCTCGCCATTTGGCCATATTGAGCTTGCCTGCTTCCCGGGTGGTGGTGGCAACTCGCGAGGCAACATCAACGGCATCGAGAAAGGCTTTTCCGCGCGAGGACCGCAGCAGCCAAACTATGCATTCGGCTCGCCAAAGGTCGCAGTGCAGGAGCTGTTCAAGTCGGTGGCGACTGATCAAGAAGCTCAGGCTCAGTACCAGTTGCAGCGAAAGGTTCTTGAGTTTGTCGCTTCGCGCGAGGCGGGACTTGCCGAACACCTCACCGGAACCGAACAGCCAAAAGTCGCCAACTATGCCGACGCGGTGCAGAGCATCCGCCAGCGCAATGGTCGTGTCGAAGCAATGGGCGACGTGCTGCGACAGCATCTTCCGCAGCTCGATGCCAGGTACCTGGCTGATGACATCTCGACGGTTGATCGACAGGTTGGCTTCACCGAAGTCCTGCTTTCAACGTTGATTTCCGGGATGACGAACGTCGTCACGTTTACGGTAGACGAACTCGGCACCAACTACACTGGTCTGCCAGGCATCGAGGGCGAGAACGTCAATCAGCACGACGTCGGCCACGGAAAGCCAGTTCGAAATGTTGAAGCGACTGACGTTCGGAAAAAGATCCGACACCAGCACATGAATGTGATCGACACGATCGTCAGTCGATTGAAAAGTGTGCCTGAAGCCGGCGGCACCATGTTCGACAATACGATGCTGTTCTACTTCCCCGACAACGGTGAGACTCACCACAGCAACGGCAGCGAATGGCCGTTTCTCGTGCTCGCCGGAGATAACACGCGGCTCGACATCAGCCGTCGCTATATCCGTCTGCCAGGTTATGGAAAACCAGGTCACAAGACGCTCGGCAACTGGTACACGACGATCCTGAATGCCTATGGCAAACCCATCAACCACTATGGAAGCCCGGACGTCGGCCTGACCTTCGACCAGTTCGGACCGATCGAACAATTTCCCGCATAGTGCGTCCAGTTGGCGACGCTGGTTCAACCACAACTCTGGCACCGCTTAAGCCGTGTTCGCCGTTTGGCACGATTACGGAGCGGTGGTTAGCGTGGGAAGGTCGAAGACTCTTCGTACGATGCCTTCGTGCCGATTCAGCGGTCGCGAAAGTCGTACTGACAAGCCTGAACCGCTCGGTGTGCGGTAGACCCAGTATTCGAGAACTTCTCGCGAAGTCAGCACGCGGCTGATCGAATCCGGTTTGCCAAGTGCCTTTCGAACATGCGCCGATGTCATGCCTCGAATCACTCGTCCGTTGCGAATCGCAATTTCGATTGGTGACTTTTCGCCAGCCGTGACGTCACTTTTCCGCCGCCAGCGTCCTTCGACGCGAGTGTACCCGTAAGCTTCCAGCCGTTCGGCCACGTAGCCCGATCCCGGTTTCACACGATCGGATTCCAGAAGAAGTTGCACGGCCGATTCTCCATCATCAAACAGGTCTTCGTATTCGAACGCGAGTTCAATCAGGCCGATGGCTCCCTGACTGCGCAATTTGGTTTCCACCGGAGTGAACCATTCTCGGATGACTTTTTCGGCTGTAGCTTCATCGCCGGTATCAATCAGTTGCCGTCTCAGACTGACAGCGTCTTCACGCGACAGCTCTCTGACATGCGAAATCCGCCATTCGAGGGCTTTCTGCCGGTAGCTCTCGACCAGCTTGCTGAATTCCGGAATCTGTTCGGTAATTCTGACGGCAATTTCGTCTCCGTTGCGACCATCGGCTTCAGCCTCTTTCTCGATACTCTCGAGCATGACCTGCTGATAAAGGAGTCGGTGCAGTTGCGGACGCAGAGACTCGGCTGCTTCCTGATAAAACCGAACCGGCCCTTCCCGCCATTTGCTGACAATGTCTGCGTCAAACTCATCAGCCGGCTTATCAGCGTCAGGTAGTTCCTGCGCAATCCGCAGAGCAATCGTCTCAAGTTCGCCTGAAGACACCCTGGCACTTGTGTCATGCCACGTCTGGTAGTGAGCTTCGTAAAGCAACGGAAGCTTGAACTCGTCGCCCAGTCCGTATTCTTCAGACTTGAAGGCAAGATCACGAAGCGACTTGTAACTCGGAGTGGTCATCGCGGTTCGTTCTTTACGCACAGCCATCCGGTAAATCGACGTCGCTTCTTTGGCGAGTTCCCGGTCAACGGCGCGATCGTTCTGGTAAAAACGAACACGCCCCATCGCCCAGTCACCGAGTTCGTACCACGGTTCGGGATCGTCGCGAGGAAGTTCCACACGCAGACGATTGACTCGCTGAATGTCAGACTCCGTCTTTCTTAGACTCAGCAGTTCGAACTCCAGGATTCCGGTCTCGTGTTTACGAAGTCGACCGACCACTTCGACGACAAGGTCCGAGCCTGACAATTCGGGCAGCTCTTCTTCCGACACAAACAGCAACGGCAATTTGTGGAGCTTGAGTACCGTGCCCGCTCCCGTCGCCACTCGGCCTTCGATTCGAAAAGTCGTGCCGACCAGTTTCGGCCAGCGAGGTTTGGTCTTCAGGAATTCTTCAACCGACTGACCGGTTGCCGAACACGACTGCGGCAGAACGCCGAACAGGATTGCGACGAGTATGGCACACGTCGGAGCGAACCTTCGCCAGAGACTCAATTCACGGAGCCAACTATTCATCGTCAGTCTCCGCCTGTTCGTTGTCCGAAACTCCCGGTGAATCTTTCTGCGAAGCCTGCGCCGCGATTGCTGCCGCTTGTTCCTGTTCAGACAGCATCGGCAGAACAAGCGGCTGCGATTTGTCACACGCAATGACGCGGGTCGAATCGAATTCGACCATCCAGGCGGACTCGTCCATTGGATCCGGGCGGCACGACTTAAGCGGACCGGCGAACCAGAGGCCACCGCCAGACTGCTTCTTTAGAACCTCGCCAACACCGACCAGGTGAATCTTTGGAGCCGCTGGAAAAACGACTCGTGTCCCGAACTCATCATCGCTCGTCACCGTCTGAACCGGGGCAAGTTGAATACAAAGCCAGCGATCGAAGTACTGAGCATGAAACTGCCGTAGCCAGACTTCGTCGTCGATGTCGCCGTCCTCGTCGGGTTCCGGAAACATCTCTTCTGCGAGCATCGCAATTTCAACGACGTCCGTGTCGTCAAGCAGGCCGAAACCGGCTTCCGCCTGAAGCCACAACTGACGCGTTTCTGACAGGGACTGCCCCTCGAGGCCGAGCAGTTCCATCGCCCGAAATGCTTCGCCCAGTTTTAACTTCGCTGTAACAAAGTCCCGCTTTCGCAAAGCTGCTTCGCCAAGATCGCGTCCTTCGCGCATCGCGATTTCTGCCCGTTCGCGATTCACGCCTCGTATCGCAAAAGCAACCATCGCTCCGACCGAAACCAAAATCAGAGCACCAACGGCAACAAGTCTCAAACGCTGCCGGCTGCGTTCGTCACCGGTCGACGGAAGTTCGATTAGCTGTGTGGAATTCTTGTCTCGCGGGGTCGACAGGGATGGCTGCTTAACCGGATTCTTTTTGTTGGTCGGTTGAGACTCTCGTTTCTTTTTCTTCTTCGACCGAGGAAGCGAACGAGGCAACTCAATCTCCGCGTCCGAATCCGCGAGTTCGTAGTCGTCGCCATCGTCCTCGTCGTCCAACTCGTCGTCGAGATCCCGTTCAGCAGGCTGAGTTGACCAGGCCGCTTCGACGAGGTCGAGTTCCGGCTCGGTACTTTGAAGATCGTTGTCGATGAACAGGTCGTCGGCATCGTCAGAGGGGTCAGCCTCATTCGGGAGATCAAGCTGTGTCGATGGCGGCTTCTTCGGAGATTTCGGAATTTGAACCGTACTCACACCGAGGTCGTCTGCCGCAAAGAAAGTCCGCTCGGAAGTTGGGTACCGGTTCACGGGCAGGATGAAATGGCCGGCTCCGCATTTCGAGCAGATCACTCGTTTCGCCCGTTCCTGCCGCACTCCGTTTGTATGGACGCCGCACTGGCACGTGACCGAAAACGGCACCGGCTCGATCGGTTCCGCTTCGCTTTTTCCCAGCGCTTTATCCAGCCAGTTCGCCATTCAACCACACATTTCGCAGGTTCGAATTCAGAAACACTGTAGGGGGCGTCTGGACGCACCACGGTGTCGAACGAAAGCTGGTGCGTCATGACGCACCCTACGGCGGTCACGGCACCAACGACGCAACTCGTCGAACATACCAGTCTGACGAAACACGCACCAGAAGTCAGGCGGGAAGTTCAACGGTCGAGAGACTCAAACGCGATCGGCCACCGCCTCTAAACAAGTCCGCGGCGTTTTCTGACAAACCATTCGGCACTCATCGCCAGCACGAACGCTCCCAGATACCACCAGTTATCCCACAGCGTGACGCGAGTAATCTGCGTCAATGAAAGGTTCGGCGGCCCGGCGGTGATGAGCTGGTCGAGGAACTTGTCGAAATCTTCAGCCGCGATCACGCGGCCGCCCGTCTGTTGAGCGAGACCTTGCAGCAACGCCGGATCGGCAGCGGGATTGTCGAGTTCCGGATCGCTGGAATCGACGAGAAACCTGGTCGTCGCGTCGCCACCAACTTCGACGCCATCCTTCGTCGCCGAAACGACAACGCGATAGATCCCCGGCTCCGTGGCTCCTTTGAATTCGCCGAACGATCGGTCTCTTCCTGATAGACCAGCCACGGAAGATTCCTTTCCGGTCGGGTCAATGACCTTCGCCCGGAAGTCGACATTCGGCAGCGGGTTGCCGAGTTCATCGCGTGCTCCGAACTCGATGGGAATCGTCGAGCCCTGATTGAAATTCCGAGGTGAGACTCGCACCCAGACTGGCTGGTCGGAATCGAATTCTTTGCGAGCCAGCCACAGAATCACCTGTCGCCAGAACCGCTGATGTTCATCGCGGAAATTCCGCATCCACCATCGCCATGTTGAATGCCCCGCGAAGGCGAGCGATCTCGACCGGCCAGTTTCCAGAGAAAACAACAGCGGCACATCGTCGGTACTTCTGGCCAGAACTTCGACCAGCGCATTTTTCTTGCGAAGCTTGTTGGCGCTGAGCAATGGCGGAAGACGCTTCCAGGCCGCAATGTTGTCGCCATTTGTCAGCCGCATGACGAAGTGCCGCAGACCGCTTTCAGTTGGCACCATCTGCAAATCGCGTTCGTAGTGCAGATCGGTGGCGATAGCTCCGTCGCCCTGCAATTCACGAGGGTCCAGAACGACGGGCAACAACGGCTCCAGAGGCGTGCCGGCGTAACCTCCCAGGCTGAAGCTGTAAAAGCCGCCGGTCATCAGAAAGCCGGCACCTTCGTCGACGCGAGCTGCCAGCAGACGCAGGTCGTTGTCGCTGAAAACTTTTGCCGGCACATCGCCGATGATGTAAACGTCGTAGCGGCCTGGCTCGAAGTCACGAGGATCGATTTTCGTTCGGCTGGCAAACTCGCCGGTTCTGACCCATTGAAAATCGAGCTGAATTTTCTGCGCCGAATTCACCTCGGGCAGAAACACGATCTCGTCGCGAGTCGTGTCGTAATACTTGACCGAAAGTCCGCCCTTCTGAACGGTGAGCAGCGTTTCTTTCTGATTGTTGACTGTGCGAAGTTCGCCCGACAACGGAGTGACCCGAACGGCCACGCGGAACTCGCCAGGCAACTCAGGCACAAACGACAGCGACACCGGAATTGTTTGCGATGATTTTGTGGCGGTGACTTCAACTGAAGGTCTTGCTCCAGGCACGGCAGGAGCAACGACCATGTCACCGTGTTCGAGCAGACTTCGACCGGTTCGGTCTTCAATCAGTAACTGAACGGAAAACCGTCGCCCTTCCGCTCCCGAGACTTTGATTCGGGCATCAACTGGCACCGAGTTTCGCACAAACACCAGATCGTCCACGGCGACATCATCGACGGCAATGTCCAGGCCGGATTCAGCGACGTCGGACTCGCCAAACGGAACCGGAAAGACCGGCACCTGAATATCCTGAAACTTTCGCGCCGCAATCTGCGGAGCCATGTCAAACGGCGCGACGGCTCGCTGCGCACCGTCGGTCATCAGGATGATGCCGATGACCTGTTTGCCGGTTTGCGTTTCTTTCAGAAGCTCATCCAGCGAGAACCCGATCGCCGTCCACTCGCCGTCTGGTTCGACCGGCGGCTCATCCAGTTCACCTTTACGAAGTTGCGAGTCGAAATCGAAATACTGAACTTCCAGACTCTCGCCGAGTTCTTTCAACTGGCTTTTGCTGCCCGCCAGGGTGTTGATCAGCGTTTCACGCCGAGATTTTCCACCGGGCCCGTCGGGTGTCGTCATGCTGCGACTTTTGTCCCGCAACACGTACAGCACCGCGTCGCGAGTATCCGTTTCCGAATACTGAATCTCGGGACGCAGCATCGCGAAGATCAACAGAACGGCAGCGGCAAGTCGCAGGCCAATCAGCGTTCGTCGCGTACGAGCCGGAAGATGCTTCACTCGCGGCGGGTAGGTCAGCAGAACGAGAGCCACCAGCCCGATCGCGATTAACACGACGACAGGCCAGCTCCAGGCAGGTTCTACGACAAAGCGAGTGGACACAGTAATTCCGTGGTGAGAGAGCAGAAGCTGTGGGAGCAAATGAGGACACGAATCGCCGTCGCGGGATTCTGGTTGGGCACGTTGCCGCCCGCAAGACCTCAGCAAAGAAGCAGGTCGGACGCGGCGGGATTCTAAATCGCAGAGGTATGGAGATAGAAAAACGCGACGGTCGCAGAGATTCTCGCGAGACAGAGTTACGCTGAACTCGGCGTCGTTTCCTCGGCTCATTCTGCGATTCAAAAGTCAGGCAAGAGGATTGTGCTCCTATTCCGGAACTCGCTCGCGTTGCACTTCCGCACCGACCAGAATTCGGCGAACAATCAAACGCAGGACGCCGTTTATGCACCACCCATTCAGCGACATTCCGGAAATCGCCAGCCTCGACGCGAGCCGGGGAATTATCCGCATCCCGAACGAGCAGGATATTCCCTTCACGCCGCGCGTTCGCGCGATTGTCGACACGGCTGAGTTTCAGCGTCTCCGGCACATCTCGCAGCTTGGTCTGGCGACTCAGATTTACCCCGGAGCGAACCACACGAGATTCGAGCACGCGCTCGGCGTCTTCAACAACGCGATCCGTTACGTCTGGCAGCTCGGTCGCGACGCTCGATTCTGCGAAGTCATCGATCATCACCGTGCCGAAGTTCTGCTGGTTTCGGCGTTGCTGCACGACCTCGGGCACTGGCCATTCTGTCATCCCATTGAAGATCTGTCTCTGCCGGAACTGCCGCCTCACGAAGCCTACGCTGCCGAGTACCTCCGCCCCGAACGTGAACTCGCGCAGGTTTTGAAATCGGAATGGAACATCGACCCGGACGAAGTGCTCGATGTGCTAGTCGTGAAAACGGATTCACGAGAACTGCGACTCTTGCGGTCAATCCTGTCCGGCCCGATCGACATCGACAAGATGGACTATCTCGAACGAGACAGCCTGCACTGCGGAGTCCCTTACGGGCGGCACTTCGACAAGAATCGCCTCATTCAGTCACTCGTCCTGAACGAAGCCGGCGACGGACTGGCGATTACTCAGAAAGGTAAGACCGCTGCCGAGCTGATGGTTTTCGCTCGGTACGTGATGTTCAGCGAGGTCTACTGGCACCACGCCGTCCGCTCGGCCACCTGCATGTTTGCACGATCGTTCTTCGAACTGCACGGCAACTTCGACCTGACAACGCTCTTCGAATCGTCAGAAACGGAAACCGTGCGGCTGCTTCGCGAGCAGGCAGTTGGCACGGACAGCGCACAACTGGTCGAGGGAGTTTTTGGCCCCAGGAGACGTCTCTACAAACGCGCGGGCGAGTACTCTCATTATCAGCAGACCGAACTCTACGAACTGCTCGCCGGCAAGCCGTACGAGTTCCTCGTTCGCTGCGGGCGGAACCTGACTGAAGAACTGAACCGCCGGCGCGTGGTCGCGCGAGAACTGTCGCCCGTCGACATTCTGATCGACGCGCCGCCGCCGCACCGCGAAGTCGAGTTCAAAGTCCCGATCTACTTCGCCAAGGAAGACAGGTACCGCCTGCTGAGCGACGTCTCGCCGGTCATTGAGTCACTGGCCAGGAAACAGTTCGACGACTACGTCAAACGAGTCCGCATCTTCGCCAGTCCGGACATCCGCCATCAGCTGCAGGATTCTGCGGATTTTGAATCAGCACTTCGTACTGCCGTCGAAGCTACAACTTTCTGAGCGACCGGTCCCGCGCGAATCGAGTCTGCAGAAATCTCTACAGCCCGAAAACCCAGCCAACCGGATCGATTTCCTGAGTCCCCAGCGAGCCACTTCGCAGCCAGCCGAAGGGGTCGATCGGTTGCAGCGGCGAACCACCCGCTCCACAAGGGCCGCAGGAGTTGCACGGGTCACAAGGACTGCCGCATGGATCGCAGGTTTTGCACGGAGTGACGATTCTGGGCATCGAGAAAATCGGCCCGATACTGCCCGGACCTGCGAAGACCGGCTGGGCAAAGTGCGGCCGCACGGCGATATGGTCAAATCCGATCTTCGGAACAAGGATCGTCCGCGCACACCCGCTTGAGCAGGCAACGGTTCCCAGCAGGGCCAGTGTGATGACGGTTTGATGTCGCACAGCTTCCTCTGCCTTTGGGGTAGGGTGGGCATCGCCCACCAATGTGAAGAGTTGTGGTGGGCAGCGCCCACCCTACGGATGAATCGGATAGTCGCATTGGTTGTCTGATGCCGGAAACGACGAACGGAACGGATCGACCGACTGTGCGTCCGGATGTGCCGCGTGCTCCGCCGGAAACGCTCGAACCGGATGTAACGAGAGAACGTGCCAGGAAAGATATTCCGGTCGTGGCGGTCTGAGACGCAGCTGCGATCGTGATTGTCACATCGCACCGGTTCTGTCGAGCGGCTTGAGGACTCGCGGATTCATCACCGCTGTGCAAAACCAACACGTCCACGCAGAACGCCTGAATTGCCTGATCGGAACAATCGGAGCACTCTTCAAGGGAAGGCCGCCACTTCGATGAACTCGACCTTCCGGGTTTTGCAACCTGGACTGGAGTGTGACAATAATGAACTCAGGAGCGGGGATAGCGGACGAACCAGTCCGCGAAGGTTTGCCTGACATCTGGATTGAGCAGTCACAGCGGAACTTTGTCCCGATCGTGACAAGCGGAATCCGGCGTCTGGCAACGCTCAATTCTCCTCGGCGATGGATTGCCACCGAGCCATGAACGGCTCGCACTTGTGAAACGAACTGCCGCATCGGTCGAGCTGTGACTCGGGCGAAACGGCTGGCCGGCTGAGCCGGAACTTTCGCATCGATTGACCCGTCACCTGTGAGGAGACTTCAAATGAAGAAGCTGTTGGCAATGGCCGCATTTTGCGTGGCCACAACACTGAGCCAGCAGGCGTTTGCGTCGGGGTATTGTGGAGCGGCCACATTTAACTGCTGCCCGACGGTCGCCTGTCAGCCAAGCTCGTGCTACACGACCTGCAAAATCGAACGGCAGACGTGTAAGAAAACCGTCTACGACACCGTCTGGGAACCTGAGGAAATCACTCAGACCCGCACCGTCTACGAAACCGCTTACGAGACGAAGGACGTCACCTGCTACAAGGTCGTCCGCGAAACCGCGTATCGCGAATGTGAATACGAAGTTCGTCGTCCCGTGACCGAGACTTCGTACCGCGAAGAGAAGTACACCGTCTGCAAGCCCGTCTGGGAAACCAGCGAACGAGAATGCAGCTACACCGTTCGCAAGCCCGTCTGGGAAACCGCCGAACGCGACTGCGTCAAAGTCAACTGGAAGAAGGTTGTCGAAAACGGCGAACGTGAATGCCGCCGCACCGTCTGCCGACCTGTCGACGAAGTCGTTGAACGCGAAGTCTGTCACACGGTTATGAAGCCTGTGACAACCTGCCGCACGGTCTGCGTCGATCAGGGACAGTGGGTCAACAAGCAGCATTGTCTGCCCGGCCTGCCGCTGCCAGTTCTCTCGCTGCAGTGCAACCCGTGTTCGATCCTGCCATTGCCACTTCCGGTTCTGGGCATGACTCAAACGCCGGGCCTCGCCTTCAACACGAAGAAATGGTGTCCAAACCTGGTACAGCGTCAGGTGCAGCACACCGTGATGGTTCCTGAAACCGTCAAGAGCACTGTGCAGTGCACCGTTCGTCGTTACGAAACCGAAGTCGTCGTCGAAAAGATTCCGACTCAGACATGTCGCTGGGTAAGGGAAGAAGTCGTCGAGAAGGTTCCTTACAAAGTCTGCAAGTGGGTCAACGAAACCGTCGTCAAGAAAATTCCGACTCGCACCTGTCGAGTCGTGCAGGAAGAGATGGTCCGCAAGGTTCCAGTGACCAACTGCACGTGGGTGACGGAAACCAAAACGCGAAAAGTTCCTTACTGCGTCGAGAAGAAAGTTCCTTACACCGTGACGCAAAAAGTTGCTCATTGTGTCGCGAAGGAAGTTCCTTACACTGTCACTCGGATGAACTGTCGACGGGTTGCTCGCGAAGTCGAGTACGAAGTCTGCAAGGTTGTCCCAACGACAATCTGCCCGACGATGGGTGGATGTGCTACCGGAAACTGTGGCTCGTCTGGCTGCCCGAACGGCAACTGTGCCGCGAAGGCTGTCACCGAAGAAGAAACCCTTAAGCCGGTTCCCGAAGAGACCGCTCCGGAAGAACACGAAGCTCTGAAGCTTCCTGTCGAGCCACTGTCTGAAGTCGCTCCTTCTACCGAGCCGCCAAAACCGAGCCCGGCTGACGACGCTTCCAGCACTTAAGACCGCTGGAAACAACGACAAAAAGTTAAACGCCTCGATCGTCGAA
>JADHNX010000081.1 GCA_016779365.1 Planctomycetaceae bacterium | reverse complement strand
TGACGAGTAGAGAAACACGTCGTTCGGATGGATGTTTCCGTCCACAGGACACGCAGGCGATGCCCGTTTCAAATCTCGCGGCCAAACTGAGCATCAGCATAGAAAGAGATTTGATGGATCAGGACATGGTTGTTCTTGGTGCCGACTCATCGGGCATTCAGAAGTTATCGCGGCAGGTAAATGACATAACGGGAAAAATACCCGTTGAACTCAGTTCACTCGCTGAGGCCAGACGCGTTCTGGCGGAGTCGGTAACGGACACGCTCATCGTCGATTTCGACAGTTTGCAGGCAAATGCACCGCTGACAGAACTTCGATCGTTCTGCGAATGGCTGCGATGTTCGGGAATGATTCGACGACTTCTGATCGCGTGCCGGTCAAAGTTGTCGTTTGAACTGGCGCCCCTGTTTGAATTCATTCTCGCATGCAGAGTGCCATTGAACGACCGAGGATTTGATCTCTCATCGGTACTTCAGAATTCATCCTCGGTTGGCGAACTTGTTGAATTGGCGAACTTCGAGAGTCGGTCCATCAAGGCTGATGGAAACAGCTTTACGACCTATATGCAGGAAATGTTTCCTCTTCTGGAGCAACTTGAACGGATTGCTGTTCACGACGCAGCAATCCTGCTGATTGGCGAGACAGGTACCGGCAAGAGCCATCTGGCGAACATCGTTCACGCTCTGTCTCCACGTTCCGGCGAGCGCTTCGTAAACACGGCTTGCGGCGCGCTGCCACCAAGTCTGATCGAAAGTGAACTCTTCGGTCATACTCGTGGAGCGTTTACCGGTGCCGACCGAAACAAGATTGGGCGGTTTGAAATTGCGCAAGGCGGCACTTTGCTGTTGGACGAAATCGACACGCTGGGGCCTGGCGAGCAGGCGAAACTGCTTCGAGTCATCGAAACCGGAGAGTTTGAGCCGGTTGGCTCGACCGAGACTCGGCACACCGATGTCCGTCTGATTGCCGCTTCGAACGTTGATTTGCGCGATCTGGCGGCACGAAATGAGTTCCGGTCTGACCTCTTTTATCGAATGAGCGTCCTTGAGTTTCACCTTCTGCCGTTGCGGGAACGATCACTCGACATCATCCCACTCGCGACGGACTTTATTGCGCAAGCGGCCACCGAGCGGCAGGTTCCGATCGACAGTGTCGACATTGAATTCCTGAAACGTCTCAAGCAGTACTCGTGGCCCGGCAACGTCAGGGAACTGCGGAACCAGATGAATCGTGCCGTGATGTTGTCGGACAATGGGCTCCTGACGGTTGGTACGCTTTCGCCATCAACGCAGAACACGACGGTGTCACGAGCCAGTACGAACTCCAGATCTGAACCAAGGGAGCGTTGGCAACTGGGTAAGCACATGTTCGAGTCCGAGCGGCAACTGCTGCAGTCCGCCCTTGAAGCCCACAACAACAACCGCAGCGCGACCGCGAAAGCTCTGGGAGTCAGCCGTGCGGGGCTTTACAAGAAGATGAGCCGCCTGGGAATTTCGTCTTCAAACACCGTCGCGACAGACTGATCACGAACGTACCGAGGCAATGTGCTGCTGCGTCCGTTGGCGACTCGTTCGGAGACAGATTCACCATCCGGTTCTCCGGGACGAGTTTTTCGGGTTCTTCAGAACGCCGTTTCGTCAGTACGACCTGGCGGTCGCCTGACTGGCTTGCTGACGAGTCTTTTGTGCCACCAGCTTTCGTAACTCGCCATCAAGCAGAGGCAGCAACTGCTCCGAAGCCTGAGTCAGACGCTTGAGCCCCCGTCGTTGGTCGCGTCAAGAAGTTGCGTGACGTCATGCACAGTGGCGTCTTTCCGGATTCAGCTTCAGGAGCGTCCGCAGGGGATTGACATACCCGGCTCCTGGTGACGCTACTTTTTAAGAGGCGGAAGGTCATACTGATTCCGAAGTTGCGACAGCTCTGCTTTCATTGAAGCCAGAACTTCTGCATATTCGGTCCGCTCTGAGACGTCGACCATTTCCGCCGGATCCTCTTTCAGGTCGTAAAGATCAAAGCCGTCGTTCGAGTAGAAGTTGATGAGCTTGTACCGGTCGTTGCGAACGCCCTCGTGACGAGGCACCTGATGCTCGCCGCCGTGTTCGTAGTAGTGGTAGTAGATCGATTCTCGCCAAGGAGCTGTTGATGGATTTTCAAGAACGGGAACCAGGCTGCTGCCCTGCACTTCTGGTGGAACCTCAGCCCCGGCCACTTCCAGAAACGTCGGCGCGTAATCGATGTTCTGAATCAGTTTTTCTGATCGAGTACCTGGCTTCACGTGGCCTGGCCAACGAATCAGAAACGGCATCTTGAGCGACTCTTCAAACATCCAGCGTTTGTCGTACCAGCCGTGTTCCCCCAGATAAAACCCCTGGTCCGAGCTGTAGATCACGATCGTGTTTTCGGTCAGCCCATTCTCGTCGAGGTAGTCCAGCACTCGTCCCACATTTTCGTCGACTGAATCAATGCAGCGGAGATAGTTCTTGATGTACCGCTGATACTTCCAGCGGATCAGGTCTTTCCCGGTTGGCGGGTTGGCGAGAAACGCCTGATTCCGAGGTACGAACGCGGCATCCCAGATCTTCTTCTGAGCGGGCGTCATGCGTCGATACTCGCCGTCCTTCAGACGCTGTTCACGCTGAGTCGCGAATGGCACGGGCAGGTGCACCTTCAGGTCATAGTCGTAGTAAAAATGCTTGTCGATCGACATGGCATTGCCGGCCAGCGTTGCGCTCCGGTTATCCCAGGCGTCGAAGAGCGTCGCCGGTTCCGGGATGTCAATGTCTTCGTACCGGTTGAGATGTTTCAGTTCCGGAGCCCATGTCCGATGCGGAGCCTTATGCTGGCACATCAGCAGAAACGGTTTTTCGTCGTCTCGCTGCTTCAACCAGTCCAGCGCCAGGTCCGTCGTGATCGTCGTGCAGTAACCTTCAATCTGTCGGCGACCGTTTTGCCCAATAAACTGCGGGTTGTAGTACGAACCCTGCCCCGGCAGGATTTCCCAGTGGTCGAAGCCGGTCGGGTCTGAATTGAGATGCCACTTTCCGATGAGCGCCGTCTGGTAGCCAGATTTCTGCAGAAGTTTTGGAAACGTGAACTGCGAACCATCAAACGGTCCAAGACCGTTTGAATAGAAGCCGTTCTTGTGACTGTGTTTTCCGGTGAGCACGCACGCGCGACTCGGGCCGCAAATCGAGTTCGCACAGAACGAATTCAGAAAGATCGCGCCTTCATTCGCGATGCGATCGATATTCGGCGTCTTGTTGATCTTCGAACCGTACGCCCCGATCGACTGGCAGGCGTGATCGTCCGTAAAAATAAAGACGATGTTGGGTTGCTTCGCTGCAGCGACGTGTGAGCACGTCACCAGTCCGACAAGAAAAAAGACCACGAATGAGAAATGTCGCATTTGCATGATGCCTTGATTGAGCGAACTCTGTGAACTTCAACTAGCCGGCGTGGCTGACCAGTTTCAGCGAACCAGACCATCGTGTGCCACTGACTTTTCCCTGCGGCACGCGGTGAAGTCGGGAATTTAGAACGACGGAATAAAGCTGTGAAACCGGACCAGCGAAACCGGCAACCGACTTACCGGGCTTTCAAACTCGCTGGAAGACGTTTCCGAACAATACCGGATTCGGGATCTCCTGACTGCCAAACTGCCGACCGTTGGTCGTGTATTCGGTAATGTCGACCGCCGCTCCCGCCTGATCAGAGCTTTCATAACCCGCCATCAGGATGGCCATCGTATCCCAGGCCATCAACGCTCCCGACTGAGGAAACTGGTTTTCGTTCAAGGCACACGCAACGGCGTCGTTCATTTCACCGACGTAACCATGTGAGTAGAACTGGTTGGGTCGAGGAAAACTGGTCCCCTGCACGGTCGGCAGCTTCTCACGAACCAGCAGATTGCCGGCATGTTGAGACTGCGGCATGAAGAGTTCGTTTTCGTTGTTCGGATTCACCCGCAGATCGTACTGAGCGAAATCGGTAATCACCGAGAACTCGTTGCGGATCCCGCTGATACTCAAGTCGTGTCCGATGACTTCCGCAATGGTCTGATCTTCGAACACGACCGTCAGTCGTCCGAAGTCGTCGACGTTCTGCATCACGCGAAAGAACTCGCCGCTGGACTCCGGCTGATGCTTCAGAACCTGCATAGCCACCGCCGAAACCGAAACCGGTCGAATCGGTTTTCCGTTTGCCAGAATTCCTTCGACCTGCTTGAGATACAGTGCCGGTCCCAGCGGATGGCAAGCCTTATTGAACAAGGCTCCGCCGCCCGATTTTGAGGGAGTATCGTACGCCGGCGCGTGTGACCCCTGATGAGCACACACTCCCCGCTGATAAAGCACTTTGCCTTTGCCTGTCTTTCGAGCTTCCGAGAGCAACTCCACGATTCCCTTCATCCCGTCGAAGTAGACAAAATCTTCGGCGTAGAGCAGTTTCGATCCGGCTTCACGAACGACGTCAAAAACTTCGGCGAGGTATTCCATCGACTCGCGTTTTCTGGTCGCCGCGTCAGCCTGCCGCCCCTCGGCATGGCCAGGCCAGATGACCGGCGGCTTTTCAAGAACAATGACCGGCACCCCCGCTCGAGCGGCTTCCATCGTGTACGGACCGTGAGCAAAGTTTGCACAGCAGATGTTATCGATCGTCGGTTTGATGGCTTCGAGCATCTCTGCATGAGACTCAAACACCGCCGACACATTGTGTGACGACGCAAACTTCTCGGCGTTTTCCTTTCGCCCGGAAACGACTCCGGCAAGCCTGATCTCAACACCATTCCGGTGCGGAATCATCCCGTACGTTTTGGCGGTGTAATCAGCTGCGAACCCGGTTCCATTGATGGCAACTTGAATTGTTCGCTTCGTCATGATGAATTCTCTGCGTTGTGAGTAAACCTGCGTCTTCGATGTCCAGCCAGGTACGGTCGCAATAAGACGCTAAACTTCCAGAAGAATCGCCAAAGCCGGCGAGAAGTGGTGACCATGACCGCTCGCCAAGGCATTTGGCAAGTTTGGCAAAAAAGAAAGCCGGCAAGCAAATGCTTACCGGCTTTCTGGATTTCAACGCTTTCAGCCTTTAGACAGGGCGAACATTTTCTGCTCGTGGTCCCTTTGGTCCGTGCCCAGCGGTGTAGGAAACCTTCTGTCCTTCGTACAACTGCTCGAACTGGACATCTTCAAGGTTCGACATGTGGAAGAACATATCGTTCCCTCCACCCGTGTCGATGAATCCGAAGCCTTTTTCCGTCAACTTTTTGATCGTACCTTCAGCCATTACTTCACTTCCTCAAGAAACTTGTGCAGCAATGCTCGCAACAACGAGTGCGAACTTAAACGCTGCTATCGCCGGGGATTGTAGCGACGGCCTTTGAGAGCACAATAGGCATCTCCACCTGAGCAGAATTTCCGCAGTCGGACACTTAAAGGCATCCCTGAGCAACGAATATGGCGGTGCTGCGGATGACGCAGCCGGAATATTCCGCGCATCCGAAGCCCCAAAATTCACCGACTTACCGGACTGATTTCAGAGTTCATCCACCAGATTGCTTCAGGAATCGGCCCGGTTAACATTTGAAAATCCAACCGTTCAGGAATACCAGACTGCCTGATCATTCAGACAACGTAACACTACAGCCGGGAATTTCGATCATGCCCATCGTTCGTCCAAGAGGCTCAGTCAGCCACGATAATGCCGGTCGAGTCGTGCTGGTCAGCGGCGGAGCCAACGGTATTGGCCGAGCCATTTGTCAAGCTTTTGACCAGTCCGGCGCCAAAGTTGTCTGTCTCGATGTTGACGAAACTTCGGCAGCAACGATGGGTGAAAATATCGATTTTGTACGAGGTGACACGTCCGTCGAATCAGACTGCCAGAACGCGGTTTCGTTCACGGTCGAACAGCACGGCGGGCTGGACATCCTCGTCAACAACGCAGCCATCCAGCCACCGTCATCCTACGTGCCTCTTGACGAACTGCCAGCTGAGCTGTGGCACAAGATGCTCGGCATCAACCTGTCGGGCTACACCTTCCTGGCCAAACACGCTGTGCGAGTGATGAAGCAGCAGCAAAGTGGCGTCATCGTGAACATGTCGAGCGGACAGGCGCACCGAACGGCGAGACAGGTTCCAACGTACGGCCCCATCAAAGCGGCAAACCTTCACCAGGCCCGACAGTGGGGCGTCGAATACGCTCGGGAAGGAATCCGAGTCGTCTCCGTTTCTCCCGGAGCGATCGACACGCCGCTGGTCCGAGCCAGCCTGGAAGCGCAGGGCGGCGAGAAAGAACTTGCCAATCGCCATCCACTGGGGCGGATCGGCAAACCGGAGGAAGTTGCCGCCGCCGTTCTGTGGCTCAGCAGCCCAGCCGCGTCATTCGTCACCGCGACGGATCTCGAAGTCGATGGCGGTCTGGGCGCATTCGGCTCCTTCGCCGATCCCTATCCCATGCCATAGTTCGCTGTGGACAACGATCTCATCCAGTCCGGCATTGAACAGGAAAGCCGAGTTTCTCGCAGGCTGCATCCTCTATCGGCCGAGGAACGAATTCAGCGCCGCATTGAAGGTCTGGCTGGCTCGCATCGCGGCTTCGGCCTTCGCTGGATCGGGGTGGTAGTAGCCGCCGATGTCGACCGGGCTGCCTTGCGCGTCGTTCAGTTCCTGCACGATGGCGGCTTCGTTGCCGGTCAGTTCGCTGGCCAGTTTTGTGAACTGCTGCTGAAGTTCGGCGTCGTCCGTTTGGGCGGCCAATGCCTGAGCCCAGTACATGGCGAGGTAGAAGTGGCTGCCTCGGTTGTCGAGTTCGTTGACTTTGCGGGACGGCGACTTGTTCTCGTCGAGGAATTTCCCAGTCGCGGCATTCAACGCTGAAGCGAGAACCAGAGCCTTCTGATTGCCTGTTTGATTGCCGAGTTCTTCCAGAGAAACGGCGAGAGCGAGAAATTCACCGAGCGAATCCCAACGCAGGTGTCCTTCCGCGACGAACTGCTGGACGTGCTTTGGTGCCGACCCGCCCGCCCCGGTTTCGAACAGGCCACCGCCCGCCAGCAGCGGAACGATCGACAGCATTTTCGCGCTGGTGCCAAGTTCCAGAATCGGGAACAGGTCTGTCAGGTAATCTCGCAGAACGTTGCCAGTAACCGAGATTGTGTCTTGGCCAGCCTTCGCGCGGGCACACGCGTGCTTTGTGGCATCAACCGGGGACATGATCTGAATGTCGAGCCCTTCCGTGTCGTGGTCGGGCAGGTACTGGTTGACCTTTTCGATGAGACTCGCGTCGTGAGCCCGGTCGCTGTCGAGCCAGAAAATAGCCGGGGCACCGGTTGCTCGTGCTCGGCTGACGGCCAGTCGAACCCAATCGCGAATCGGAGCGTCCTTCGTCTGGCACATTCTCCAGATGTCGCCCTTTTCAACCTTGTGTTGCATCAGCGTCTGCCCGGAAGCCGTGACGACTCGCACCGTCCCGGCGGCAGGAATCTCGAACGTCTTGTCGTGTGAGCCGTACTCTTCCGCCTTCTGAGCCATCAATCCAACGTTGGCGACGTTGCCCATCGTCGTCGGATCGAACGCTCCGTTTTCTTTGCAGAAGTCGATCGTTGCCTGATAAACACCCGCGTAGCAACGGTCCGGAATGATGGCTTTCATGTCTTTGAGTTTGCCATCAGGCCCCCACATCTGACCGGACGTTCGAATTGCCGCCGGCATCGATGCATCGATAATCACGTCGCTTGGCACGTGCAGGTTCGTAATCCCCTTGTCCGAATCGACCATGGCCAGACTTGGCCCGTCCGCGAGGGCTGTATCAATGTCTGCCTTGATTGCGGCCTTCTGCTCATCCGGCAGATTCTCGACACGTGCCAGCAGGTCGCCGAGTCCGTTGTTCGGATTGACGCCAATTTCGTCGAACACGACAGAGTGTTTCGCGAAGACGTCGGCAAAGAAAACGCTGACCGCATGACCGAAGATGATCGGGTCAGACACCTTCATCATCGTTGCTTTGAGATGCACGGAGAACAGAACATCGTTCGCCTTTGCGTCGGCGATCTCTTTGGCGAGGAACTCTCGCAGCGCCGTGCGGCTCACCCGCGAAGAGTCAATAACCTCGCCGGCCTGCAACGCGAGCATGTCCTTCAGAACGGTGACACTTCCGTCCTGACCAACCAGTTCGATCCGCACCGCGTCGGCTTCCGCCATCACATGCGACTGCTCGCTTCCATAGAAGTCGTTGCCACTCATCGACGCAACGTGCGACTTCGAATCAGAGCTCCACGCTCCCATTGAGTGAGGATTCTTCTTCGCGTAATCTTTCACCGGGCCAGCGACTCGACGATCCGAGTTGCCTTCACGCAGCACGGGATTGACAGCGCTGCCAAGGACTTTTGCATAACGACCTCGGATTTCTTTTTCCTCGTCGGTCGATGGCTCGCCGGGGAAATCCGGGACGTCGTAGCCGTGTGCCTGCAACTCTGTAATGGCGGCCGCAAGCTGAGGGATCGACGCGCTGATGTTCGGCAGCTTGATGATGTTGGCGTCTGGCTTCTTGACCATCTCGCCGAGTTCTGCCAGAGCGTCCGCCTGCTTCTGCTCGTCCGTCAGCCGCTCGGGAAAACTGGCAAGAATCCGCCCGGCAAGAGAAATATCCCGAGTCTCGACAGCAATCCCCGCCGTCTTCGCGAACCCACGAATAATCGGTAGCAGCGAGTACGTCGCCAGGGCTGGGGCTTCGTCAGTGTGCGTATAAATGATCGTCGAAGGCTGGTCAGACACGTCTATCCTCGGCAGGCAAAATTCGAGTCGCGATTTGTCAGAAGTGGGCAGCCACAAGCCTCATCCGCGAGACTGATCCGGCCAGAACTGTTCCAGCCGATCGCATCCACCCATCCAAGTCGGGCGTTGTATCAGATCCGTAAAAAATCGCACGCCAAACGGAACCTGCCACGAGGGGGCGAGGCTGCCACTTCACTTCCAAAGTTCACCTCGCCAGGATTCCAACGGCGTGCAGGCCGTCAAGTGTGCCCTTCCTGACTCGTGACAAATGTCTGAACAGGAGAAAACAGAGAGAGCAGAGTTCTCGTGCAAAACATCCTCTGCTCTCTCCGTTGTCTCCTGTTCAAAAAAAACTGTCATCAGGGATTGTTATCAGGAATTAAGGGGCTTCTCGATGTGGATCAAGCGTGCAAACTGGAGATAGAAACGTGGCGTGGTATCAGCATGAAGTTAGGCTGCCGGCAGTTCGGCGTGGGTTTCACATTGTGACGGACCATGTCGTCGATGCCGTCCCGGAACTGTCTAAAATCCGGATTGGGCTGATGCATGTTTTCATTCAGCACACCTCGGCGTCGATTTCGATCAATGAGAATGCTGATCCGGACGTGCCGCTGGATCTGGAACTGGCGTTTAACGAGATCGCTCGCGAGGACTTTGATTATCGGCACACGCTGGAAGGGCCGGACGACATGCCGGCTCATGTGAAGAGTTCGATGATTGGCAGTTCGGTGACGATTCCAATCCGCGACGGTCGGCTTTGCCTGGGAACGTGGCAGGGCATTTATCTTTGCGAGCATCGCGATCGTGGCGGCTCTCGGCGGCTGGTCGTGACGATTCAGGGCGATGAGGGTTGAATCGGGTATCCCGGACAGAGCTGACAAAGTAAACATTCGCAACGAAACGAGCTGCCTCATAACAGGCTGATTTTGAACGCAGAGGCCGCAGAGAAGAAAAACGCAGAGGATCAGGAAGAACTCTCCCGGTTCTCTGCGAGTCCTCTGTGAACTCTGCGTTCCGTTCTCTTAGATTCTTTATTAAGCATTGAAACCACGGAGCCGTTGATGATCGACGAGTTTGAAAATGACCAGCGACCGGAAGTTCGAGAGCTTTCTTCGCGACAACGCCGAGTGCTGGGCGTACTGATCGAAAAAGGGTTGACGACGCCGGAGTATTACCCGTTGACGCTCAAAGCGGTCATGACCGGATGCAATCAGAAGAGCAATCGGTCGCCGGTTGTCGACTATGACGAGGACGCTGTCGAAGAAACGCTGGACCAGCTCAAGGAACTGGGACTGGTCGGCGTGCTGCATCCGGACAGCGGTCGGTCGCTGAGGTATCGGCATTACGTGCGGAAGCGGTACGAATTTTCGGAGCCGCAAATCGCGATTCTCGGAGAGTTGCTTTGTCGAGGCCGGCAGACTCTGGGGGAACTGCGAGGCCGGGCCAGCCGCATGGTTCCTATCGAGACTCTCGAACTGCTGCGAAGCGAGCTGAACGACCTGCTCACTCGCGGCTACATTCAGGCCAGTGGTTCGCTGGAGCGTCGGGGGGTGGAAGTTGACCATGCGTTTTATCGGTCAAACGAGAATCGCGGCGGCATGACGACGATGCCCGCCGAAGCCGTTCCGGCATCAGCATCCTCAGCCATTTCGACGGCGACAAGAGACGTCGCGGCGCCGGCCAGTGTCGCGCCGTCGCTCGATGACGACAAAGTAAACGCACTGGAGACTCAGATTTCCGATTTGCGAAGTCAGAATCAGGAACTGAAAGACGAAGTCGAACGGCTGCGCACCACGGTCTACGGTCTGGAGTCAAAAGTCGAAGATATCTGCCGCGACCTGGGAATTTGAAAACTGTGAGACAGGCAAAAAAAGGCCCGACAGGAATTCATCCTGCCGGGCCTTCTTGATTTCTGTGTTCAGGAGTTTGAGCCTGTTGCTCAGTGGTCGCCCATCAGCCATTCCATCGCGACGTCGTCGTCGGTTTTGGCCTTTGGTAATTCGATCGGTTCGGGCGTTCGTTTTCGTCGATTTCCACCAGCGAGGCCAGCTTTTTCCAGCAGGCTCCTGGCGAATGGATTTTCTTCTTCGTCCTCGGGACGATCGCCCAGAGCCTGGTAGCTCATTTCGTAACGATGTTTGGCGACGGTCAATGTGTCGCCAGGAAACACCCATTTCTGATCGCAGCGGGAATCGTTCACTTTGATGCCGTTGGCACTTCCGAGATCACGAACGAACCAGTACCCGTTGATCAGTTCGAGTTCGCAGTGGTGCGACGAAACGTTTGCAAATCGCAACGTGATGTCGCAACTCGGGCGGCGTCCGATCAGCAGTTTTCGCTTCAGCAGAGGTATCGGATCTCCACCTCCGCTGGGGGTCAACTCTCCGTAGAGCTTCGACTCGTCCATCGCTGAAACCCTCTCTTAAAAGGCAGTCATGAAAAAGAGAAGAAGAACAAAAACGAAACAACACAGCCTTCCGTCAGCAAATGAAAAAGCACTGATGGAAGAATCAGTTCGGTGTGACACGTCATCGCGAAAGAACTGCAACGATCATGCCGAGGTTAGAACGACAATCGGGAACATTCACAGACATAATCCACGCTATGTGTGCAAACTTGCTGCCTCAAGATTGAACAACTCTGTTTGCGGCAATCCGACTTTGCGAACGACCGCTGGTCAAGCTCTGAGCAACTGCCCTTACCACGTTCGACCCGCAACCTGCAGATCGGAAATCCCGGATGTGCAGGTTCGATGTTCAAAA
>JADHNX010000080.1 GCA_016779365.1 Planctomycetaceae bacterium | reverse complement strand
TTACTCGATTATTTCGTTCGACGGTGCTGAGTACCGACTCGACTACAAAGCAGCCGGACGCCCGGCTGACTATCAGATGCAGCTTGACGCTCCGGAAGTTGTTGCCGCTGCCGACGTCGCTGAAACAATCGTCACAGCCAACGTCTTCAACGCGACTTCGTCTTCAGTTATTGAGATGCGAATCGGTTCCGGCGACTGGACAAAAATGACTTCAACATCGCGGCCCGATCCGACTTACAAACGGGTCTATGACTACGAGCTGGCGGTCACCGAGAAACCGTGGCTGAAACTTCCTTCGCCGGGCAACTCGTCGCATCTCTGGGAAGCGACACTGCCAGTTGAATTGAAACCGGGCAGTCATCTGATCGAAGTCCGCGCATCGAACGTCTTCGGCAAGACGTACTCCGGTCGTCGAATCGTTCGGGTCGTTCCGTAATGACTTCGCTGAGTCCGTCGGGCAAGACTCCCGCCGCTGCCGATCGGCAATGTCGAACAACTCGTCGAATCTGGTTGTTGCGAGGTCTGTCGATTCTTTGCGGGCTCTCGTTGTTCGTTGTTGTCGAGCTGGCCTGTTGGCTGCTCGGCGTCGGCGAAAGTCGGCTCGAAGATGACCCGTTCGTCGGGTTCAACAATCTGCAACCGCTGTTCGAGAAGAACGCGGACGGCGATCGGTTCGTCACGGCAAAGTCTCGATTGAAGTTCTTTCGGCCCGAAGAGTTCGCCGCTTCTAAACCGGTCGGTACTCGACGAATCTTCTGCCTGGGTGGTTCGACGGTGCAGGGCAGACCCTTCGCCAAAGAGACGTCTTTCACAACGTGGCTGGAACTTGCCCTGGAGCAGGCTGATCGGGAGCAGAACTGGGAAGTGATCAACTGCGGCGGCATTTCGTACGCGAGTTATCGACTGGTGCCGATCCTGCAGGAGTGCCTCGGCTATCAGCCGGACGCGTTCATCATCTGCACCGGGCATAACGAGTTTCTGGAAGATCGATCGTACGGCCAGTTGCGTGAGGTCTCACCACTGATCACCGGCGCGTTTCATGGACTGTCGCGATTTCGAAGTTTCCAGCTCATCCGACAAATGGTGCTGCCGGATTCGGCGAGCGACGACGTTCGTCGAGACGTGCTCGGTTCGGACGTCGACGCGTTCCTCGATTACAAAAATGGAATCGCGGCTTACCATCGCGATGAGGAATGGCGGCGAGGAGTGATCGCTCACTTCGAAAGCAACCTTGAACGAATGGTTGGTTTGGCCGAAAGTCGCCGCGTACCTGTCATCCTGATTCGACCGCCGTCGAATCTGGCAGACAGTCCGCCGTTCAAGTCGGAACACCGGTCGGACATCACGACTCAGGAGCTTACGAACAGGCAGGCGTTGATCGATGCAGCGAAAGCCGGTCTGAAGACGTTCCCGGCTGCAGCCGTCGAATCATTCCAGAAGGCGATCCAGATCGACGACGCCTTCGCAGACACACACTTCGAACTGGGGCGACTGCTGGAACTGCTCGGAGACTTTGACGCGGCACGCAGCGAGTTCATCCTCGCGCGGGAACACGACATCTGTCCGTTAAGAATCCTGACTCCGATGGAGGAAGTGCTGGATCGCGTCGCGGCGAGAAACCATGTGCCGCTACTGGATGCGCATCGTTTGCTCGAAGAGAAGACTCGACACGGAATTCTCGACAGCTCGATGCTGGTCGACCATGTCCACCCGTCGTTCGATGGTCACCAGATGATCGCGCTGGCTTTGGTCGAGCCACTTCGAAAAGCGTCGCTGGTGCAGCCGCAAACCGATTGGCAGCTTAAAGCGAAGGCGGCCTTCAAACGTCACTTCGAGCAACTTCCGGACGTTTACTTCGCGAAGGGCGAGCAGAACCTGGCGAATCTCCGCTATTGGACTCAGGGCATGGCCGACGGTCCGCCGGTTGAATCCCGTCCTCAACAGCGGGCGATGTCAGTCGAACATCGCGACCAGCAGTAGGTCAGGCTCCGACTGAAGGAGTTGCGAAAGTTCCTGGCCGGTTCAACGCAGCGACGAATTTCGTCAGGCGAAGCCTGCCCGGCAGGCTCCACCGCTCGCTGAACGTGAAATTTCAAGCTCGCTCTGTCACGATGCACCGTTCACGCAGGCCGCATTTCGAAGGCCCGCTCCTCGAATCGGAGACTTCTGCCATGCCCGCTCTTCGGCACCGCTCTTTGGCTTTTCTTCTGACAGCCATCGTCCTGCTGACTGTGAGAATTCCAGCAACCGCTCAACTGCCCGGCGGGCCTTCGGAAAAGCCGGCTGTAGAACCCCAGGCAACCTTCGGGCCGTTCGACGAGTGGGTCGGGTCCGTGGCGATCAGCCCTGACGGCGAGTATGTCGTCACGGGCACTTACGATGAGATCCAGGTCTCGAAACTCGGATCGCCAAAGCCGATTCACGTCGCGAAGCACAAGCTCGGGCGCGTTCGAAGTCTCGCGTTCTCGCCTGATGGTCGGCAATTATTCGCGGGCGGTTTCCGGACGATCGCTGTGTTGAAAGCGTCGTCGTGGGAAGTCGAGAAAGAACTCAACGGGCACCGAGCCTACGTTACCGATCTATCGATTTCGCCCGACGGAAAAACGCTGGCCACGTCGAGCGAAGACTCGACGCTGCGACTCTGGAATCTTTCTGATGGAACGTCGCGCGTGCTGTTTCAGGAGAAGGAAGACCCGATTACCGGTGTTGAGTTTTCTCCGGACGGCAGCCAGCTTGCAGTGGCATCGGGCGATGACACTCGTCCGACTCGACCGGGCCATATTCGACTGCTGGATGCGCTTTCCGGAAAGGTCGTTCACGAACTGACGAAACACGATCGCGCGGCAACGGCTGTGGCATTCTCGCCGGATGGAAAACTAATCGCGTCGACAGGTCTCGACGAGAAGGTCAACCTGCACGAGGTTGAAACCGGCAAACTTGTTCGGAAATACGACGGACATTCGCGACCAACGAACAAGGTCAGGTTTCTGCCATCGGGCAAACACCTCGTTTCTGCCAGCGGCGGACGAGCGGTCGGCAAGAATGAAATTCACCTCTGGGAAGTGTCGACGGGTGAGGCGGTCAACTCCTTCGATTCTCACAAAGGCCCTGTCTTCGACGTCGCCGTTTCTCGCGATGGAAAGTTGATTGCGTCAGCCAGTCGCGACGGAACTGCCAAAGTTTGGGAAGCCAGTGCTCTGACCGGTGGTACTGGAGGAGCGGAAACCGTTGTCGCGGGAGTTGGCAATCTGGCCGCTCTGGCCAAATCGCTCATCGGGAAATCGGCTGGGGATAACGCTGAAGAACCGAAGCCTGACGACAAGAACGACACAACGGCAGAGACCGCCGACGAACCCGAGGGCAGGACAGTTCGCATCGGCATGATCGGGCTGGACACGTCGCACTGCCTGGCTTTCACGAAGTTGCTGAACGATCCGAAAGCGGCTGCTGACATCGCCGGGTTCCGCGTCGTGGCGGTTTATCCGAAAGGCAGCCCGGACATTGAATCGAGCACGTCGCGAGTTCCGAAATACACAGAAGAGATCAAAAAACTGGGCGTTCGCATCGTGGACGACCTGGACGAACTGGTTGGCCAGGTCGACGCGATTCTGCTCGAAACCAACGACGGTCGGCCTCATCTCGAACAGATTATTCCGGCTTTGAAAGCTGGACTGCCGGTCTTTGTTGACAAACCAATTGCCGGATCGCTGACCGACGCGGTCGCGATGTTTGAGCTGGGTCGACATTTCAAAACGCCGCTGTTCTGCTCCTCGTCGCTGCGATTTTCTGAAGGGCCGCAGGCGTTGCGAGCTGGTTCAGCGGGGAAAATTCTTGGATGCAGCACGTATTCACCGTGCTCGTTGGAAAAGACTCACCCCGACCTTTTCTGGTACGGAATCCACGGCGTGGAAATGCTGTTTACGGTGATGGGTACCGGCTGCGAATCGGTCACTCGAGCCAGCTCGAAAGACTTTGAGCTGGTCACCGGAACCTGGGACGACGGTCGCATCGGAACGTTTCGGGGCATTCGATCCGGCAGCAGCGGGTACGGCGGCACGGCTTTTTGCGAAAAGGGAATTGTTCCAGTCGGCAAGTACGACGGGTACCGTCCGTTGGTCGTCGAGATTGTGAAATTCTTCAGGACTCGCGAAGTGCCGGTCACGGCTGAAGAAACCCTGCAGATCTACGCGTTCATGGAAGCGGCCGACGAAAGCAAACGTCAGGGCGGAGCTCCGGTGAAACTCGAAAGTGTCATGGAGAACGCACGAGTCCAGGCCGCTGAGAAAGTCAAAGAGATCCTCGCTCGAAAGTAGTGCCCATGCGGAGTTCGGGTCTGTCATCAGATTCGGTTTGGGTAGCCGATTTCTGATGGAGCAACGGCCTGAGGCTGCAAGAATCCTGTTTCAATCCGACCTCAGGCTGCTATCCTGCACGTCCGAATGTCTACGGGAATTGCTGAGTTCCCGTACCTCACAAAGTCTTGAGGTTAGCGTTGATGTCGATCGCGTCCCTTCTTCCTGGTTCGATGTCGTCTGGAGAAATTCAGATCATTGACCCGGACCGTGGCGCTGAAATTCTGCGACGCCACGACCTGCTTTCGCAGTTTCTGAAAGAGCAGTCGTTCGATGGTCTGCTGCTGACTCGACCGAGCAATTTTTCCTGGGCGACGGTTGGTGGTAACAGCACGCGAGGCAGCCTTTCGGACACCACGGCCGCTTTGTTTGTTTCGTCGGATGCTCGCGTTGTTCTGACTCGGAACACGGACTCCGGCCAGTTGTTCGACCGCGAAGTCAACGGATTGGGATTTCAGCTCAAAGAAAGAAGCTGGCAGGAAGACCTGCAACTGCTGATGGGCGATCTTTGTCGTGGTCGTAATGTCGCGTGCGATTTTCCGTTTGAACGGTGTCAGGATGTTTCTCCGCATCTCAGAGGGATGCGACTGCCGCTCAGCAAAACCGAACGGAAGTCGATCCGCGTGACGGGCAGTCAGGTCGCTCACGCCGTTGAAGCGACGGCTCGATCGTTTCGGCAGGGCGATTCTGAGGCCGAAATCGCAGGGCAACTCGTGCACCGGCTCTATCGCCAGAAGATTATTCCAGAGCGAATTCAGATTCTCGCAGACGGCCAGGGACAGCGTTACCGGCACTGGGGCTTCGGCGACGATCAGGTCGAAAGTCTGTGCACGATCGCCGTCATCGGAAGACGCGAAGGCTTACACGTCGGTGCCGCGCGAACGGTCAGCTTCGGCAAGCCGTCAAGACAGTTCCGCAAGGCTCACCTGGACACGCTGCTGGTTCAGGCTACCGGGATGTTCTTTTCGCAGGACCAGTGGGAGATTTTTGAAACGTGGAACCGAGTCGAGCGAATCTACGAAAAGTTTGGTCACTCGGAAGAGTGGCACTTCGCCGACCAGGGGTGTGTTACCGGTTATGAACTCTGCGAAGCGCCGATCGTCCCAAAGAGTCAGTTCAAACTTTCTGCCGGGATGCCGGTCTTCTGGCATTCGTCGATCGAGGAGGCCACTTCGGCAGATACGATTCTTGTCGGTGAAAAAGGGTTCGACGTTCTGACGCCGATGGAGAACTGGCCACAGGTCAAAGTTGACGTCAAGGGCGTCTCGATTCAAAGGCCTGACGTACTGATTCGATCGTCCAGCGACTGATCAACCTGCCGCCAGCTCGGATTGACTGCTGGACTGCTGCCATCATCGCCCGCCGCTTCTACGATGGTCGGTCTCCTGGCGACTGGACGGGTCTGGTATAGTCATCGGCCTTGATGCTTCTGGCGGCACGCCATGAAATCGCAACGTCACGATCGCTACCAGAAAACCCGAGGAGCCCTGATGCGTGCGTTCTGCTCGACACCCTGTCAACGGATGAAGTTGCCGATCGTGGTTGCTGTCGGGCTGCTCGCTGTTATGTCGCAGGGGCTGATCGCCCAGGACAAACCGGCGATTAAGGGCGAGACCAAAGTTGCGATTAAAGCTGTCGTTGGAGCGGAACGCGCCCGGCCTGTCCTGTCGCCCGCCGAGATCATTGCTCTCCGTGACGTCGTCTACCAGGAACGCCGAGCGATCGTTCTGCTCGAACGTGCCCGCCAGTATCTTCAGGAGGAAAAACTCAGTCAGGCGTTCGACGCTTTGCAGATTCTTCTCGGTGATCCGCAGGAATTGCTGGCACCACCACAGGATTGGAAACGAGCCCCTTCGGACAGCTTCTTCCTGGAAAACGGACAGTTTCACAGTGTCCGTCACGAAGCGTTGCAGGTTTTCGAATCGCTAACAGTCGAGCAGTTGAGTTTTTACGAAAAAAAGTATTCGGAAACGGCAAACAGCGCGCTCCAGGCCGCGCGCGAGTCGGGTCGGTCAACAGCCTACCTCGAAGTCGCCAGACGTTGTTTTCCGACGCTGGCCGGAGCTCAGGCAACCGACGAAGCTGCGACGCGGTTGCTCGATCGTGGCGAGGCGGCGCTTGCGGCAAACCTCTGGCTACGAATCATTCGGTCGAACGTCCACCGAAACCGAAGGCACCCTCGGCTGTTCGAAAAGGCGGCAACTGCACTGTTACTGGCGGGCGATGAAGCGCAGGCTCGCAAAGTGATCGCGAACGCCGAAGAGACTTTCAGCAATGTGCAACTTTCTTTGCAGTCCGTCGAGGCCGTCGCGAAGAATCATCCGCAGTATGCCAGTCACGCGATGGCCGCACCGGAAAGCGACCCATTCGGCAGCCCCTCGAATAATGGATCGAGCAAAGGGTCGGTTCCGTATCTTGCTCCGGTCTGGACGAAACCACTTTACGGAAGCCGGCCGTTTGACCAGCTCGCCACCTGGGAAACCGAGCATTCCTACGATGAGCTGGCCGAAACCGCCGTCGCTGTGTTTCCGATCATCACGCAGGAACAGTTGATCGTTCGCGACCTGCTGGGAATTCGAAGTTGTGACCCGAAAACCGGTCGGCTCCATTGGCGGTTCAACGCGACGCTCTCGGTGGAGCGGTTCTTTAACGAGCTGCGAAATGTAAATCCCGGCCGAGCCGTGTCGCTGATTGAAACGGCGTGGACTGAAAATTCTGCTCAGGGCATCGTGACGACTGATGGCAAACGAGTCTTCGCGATCGACTGGTTGAACTTCGAGGAAGTGGCCGTGCCGGGCGGAGCCCTCTCGATTCACGCTTCAAACCGGTTGGTGTGTCTGAGTATTCCTGATGAATCTTCCACCAACGCTCGCGCCGACAACGAACCTGTGCCGGTGATTGAGCCAGTCTGGTCGGTGGGAGGTGCGGCTGATACTGGTGCACTGGCAGATCAACTTTTCCTGGGTGCTCCTCGCGCTATCGACGACGCGCTGTTCGTAATCACGGAATCGCGACGTGATCGAGAATTGAACCTGGTAAAGCTCGAAGCAGCGACCGGTCAGGTTGTCTGGATTCAGAAAATCGGTCTCGTGCAGCAGCCAAGTTTCGACGCGACGCAGCGTTCGCGAGACCTGCCGATGGCACTGCCGACGTTCGCTGACGGGCTGGTGATCTGTCAGCCGGACGCAGAGATTATCGTTGCGGTCGATGCGTCCCAGGGAGAACTGGCGTGGATCTACTCGTACGGTCGTGATGGACTCATGGGTGGTCGCTCGAGATTGTCGTACCTATCGGGCGGAGGCAGTTTACGAGGGTTTCCGTCGTCGCCGATCATTCACCGTGAGTCGGTACTGTGTCTGCCTCAGCATTCGGACGAGGTTCATCGACTGGATTTGAAAACCGGGCAACGTCTCTGGAAAGTGAAACGTGGCGAAGATGCTTACCTGGCAGCGGCAACCGATCAGACAGTCGTCTGCGTTCAGAAAGACGGCATGCGAGGTCTGTCGCTGACAGACGGAAGCGTTGCCTGGACTGCCCGGACCGGCATACCGTCGGGGCGCGGAGTCAGAATTGATGATCATTACATCCTGCCTCTGAAGTCTGGCGGAATCGCGCGAGTCGATCTGGATTCCGGTCGATGGACGAGGTCTTCGATTGTCCCGGAACTTTCGAAACAACGTTACCTCAGTTCTCGTCGAACCGACCGCAGTCAGCTGATCAGCGTTCGAGAGCATAATCTGTCGCTCTTCGGACTCGACGATGAACGAGTCCGCGACGAAGTTCGACCGGGAAATCTGCTGTTTCACGACGGCCTGGTATTTTCAGTCGGCCCCCAGCATCTGACGGCGTTCTCAGAGACACAGGTGTTACTTGACGAACTGCTTCAGAAGGCCGAGCAGGGAGAATCGATTGATGAGCTGCTCGTAGCTCAACTCGAAATCTCGTCAAACCTGGAAGACGCTGCGACAGAGCGTCTGACAAAATTGATCGCGACGACCCAGACGACAAACGAGTCAGCGAAGCAGAATTCGCAGACCGTCGATCGAGCACGATGGCTGTTGCGTGAATTGATCATTCGACGGCTGAACCAGCGTGAGATCGACCTTACGGCAACCCAGCGGCAAAGCATTGTCGAACAACTGGCTGAACTGTCCGAACTTCCACAGGAACAAGGTTACGCACTTATCGAGCAGGCTCACTGGCAGGCCCAGAACGATTCGTCCCTTGCGGCAGTTCGTTTTGCCAGACAGGCGATTGATACGGGACTCGATTCATTCATTCCGATGAAACGCAGCGAAGATTGTCTGGTGGCCGGCGATGCGTACGCGAGAGAGCTTGTCCGACAAAGTCTTCAGACGTCGACATTCCCCGCCCGTGCTCAACTGCAGGATTTGATTGAGCAGGACCGGCAGGTCGCGATGTCGCTGGACACGATCGAAAGTCTGGACGGCTTCCTCAAGCTGTACGCTCCAACTGCCGAAGCCGGGCGAGTGAGAACCCGACTTGCCGATCGACTGATTCAGGCGGGACGAGTTCAGGAGGCCGAGCTGCTGATTCTGCAAAACCGTTCGCATCCGGAAACGGAAGTACGAGCTGTCGCGGAAGCGCTTTTGATCTCCCTCTGGAGCCGACTGAGACTCAGTTCAGAAGCTGGTAACGCACTTTATCGGTTCGAAAAAGAGTTCAGTTCTGCTGACCTGAGTGCTGTCGTGGAAGACCGGCTGGAAACCGTTCTTTCTGTGCTGCGAACGGGCGACGGTACAGTTCGCATGGCAGCCGGCAACGATGGTCGTTCATTGACCGGTGCCGATTTTGTCCGGCTGTATTCCGGAGATGAATCTGCCCGACAGATCTTTGCAGACCTTCATCCGCTGGAATGGAAAGTTCAGCAGGTCTCGGTCAGGCAACGGGGATTCGGAACCTCGAATCCACTGACTTCAAACCTGTGGAAAAACTTCTCGCGGCGAGTCGTTTACGGCCAACTCTCTGAGTTCGACCTTATTCACGATGCCAGCTCCATTCAGAGTCAGTGGCGAATCCTCGACCGCCTGGCCGGGACGGAACGAGGCTCAATTGCGATGCCGAATCGAGTGACGCTGCCAGGTCTGCAGAGCTACCGATCTGTTGGCCACTTGATGCCGGCAGGAACCGGGGCCGGGCTACTGGCTGTGTCTCTGATCGAAAATCATGACGGGCGATTTGAAAACCAGAATGGACCACCTTTCTGGCAACTTGTATTCCCTCCCCTCGAGTATGGCCAGGAACTGATTGAGCCAGGTCCGTCGACACCGTCCGTGTGCATTTTTCAGACTCGGAAGCATCTCTTCGGAATTGAACCATCAACCGGCCGCGTGCTGTGGCGACGTTCGGATCTTGATCTCGCCAGTGGAGTCAAAGTCGATCGTGAAGCAGGACTGTTCGGCGACGAAAATGTGCTGGTGATGTTTCACGCCGACCAGTCGCGGTACACGCTTTTCTCAACACAGACCGGAGAAATTATTCGCCAGGGGCAATTGAATGTCGACTTCCGCTACCCACATCACGTAGTGGGCAGAAAGCTGTTTCATGTGACGCTCGAAACGACCACTTCGAGAAAACACATCCGCATCTGGGATCCGTTGACCGACGAAATGCTAGTTGATGAAGAACTTGCAGACCGGTTCTATTCCGCGTGGTCAACTGAGGATGAACTGGCGCTGATGAGCACCGACACCAGGCTTCGCGTTTTTTCAGCCGACGCTTCCCGAACGATCGTCGATCTTGAATTGACGCGAGACCAGACAAGCTACATGTCGTCGTTGAGAGTTTTTTCTGATGACGAAAACGTCTACGTAAACATTCAGCGGTCGGAAGTAACCGGGGACTCCGACAAGATCTACTCTCTGGCCAGCGATTCGGTAATTCCTGTTGATCATGTCCATCGTGGGCTGCTGATCGCGGCATCCCGTAAGACTGGAAAGCTGCTGTGGACCACCCCAGTCCAGCAGCGGAGCTTTATTCGGACTGATCGGTGCTCACTACCGTTCCTGGTAGGCATCTCGCGGGTCAGCCCGAAACGATCCAGCAGTATGAGATCGCTTGAAGTTCGAGTGATTGACCGAGTAACGGGCGAAGATTACGTCGCCCCCGTTCCCATGATTCAGGACAAAATTGTGCATTATCAGGTTGATCGAGACGCCGGCGAACTGCAGTTGCACGGTTTGAGCAGTCGCATCGATCTTGGATTCACCAGACTGAGAAAGCGAAATCCTCTTCAGGAACAACCTCTGTAATGACGTAATAAGTAGACCGGGAACTTTTCGTTAGGCTTTTCAGCGGTCGCCCGACAGGAACGATTTGTCTGATCTGCTGTCTCGCCTTGCGAAAGATGTTTCTCGTCGACTGAGCTTCCTCTGAATTCGATTTCGCTATTCAAAAAGACGTTCGGTCGTCTGCGGTGTTTAACATCGTCCTCAGTGTCAGAACGACAGAGAGGGGCGCCGATCCATGAAGTGCACCGAGTTCAACGTTACGGCAAACGATTCCGCAAGTCTCTTTGTGCGAAGCTGCACGGCTCGGCCAGCAGACCGTTGCGGGCGAACACTGGTCATCATTCATGGAACCAGTGAGCATGGAGGCCGTTACCTGCACGCCGCCGAGGCCGCTGTCTCGCGGGGTTGGGATGTGCTCATTCCAGACTTGCGGGGGCACGGGCGGTCTGATGGCATCGCCGTTCACATCGACCGGTTTGATCAGTACCTGCAGGACCTTGACACGATCTGGCAATACTTCGAATTGAACCCGTCTCGTACAGCGGTCCTGGGCCACAGCTTTGGCGGACTCGTCTCCATCCGATTTGCCGAAACTCGCGCGTCTCGGCTGGCAGCTCTGGTGCCTATGTCACCGTTGCTCGGACTGCGGGTGAAGATCGACCCACTGACTTACGCCATCGGAAGAATGATGTCGGTCATTGCTCCGACGACCAGGTTCCAGAGCAAGGTTCCGCCGGAACACACAACCCGAAACGCCAAAGCACTGGCGAAGAGAGCTTCGGATCCCCTGTTGCATCGCAGCGTGACGGCATCATGGTTTTTTCAGATGAAGCAGGCGTTACAGGATGCTCACAAAGATGCGTCGGCGATTGTCATTCCGGTTCTGGCAATGCAGGCGGGGGCCGACCTGATCGTCGACCCGCTGGCGGTCGAACCGTGGCTGGAGAAAACAGGCTCGTCGGACAG